>CAIXHJ010000137.1 GCA_903919165.1 uncultured Holophagaceae bacterium | reverse complement strand
TGGGGCAAAAAGCGAAAAAAACAAGAATATTTTTCAAACTTCCGGTCGGGGGTCTCGGGCAAGAGGGGCCTGCATACCCAGGATCGAAGCGGACAGGCTGGAATTTTACAGCATGCCCGGCGGAACACTACCTCAAGACCACATCCCGCCCGCGCCAATGGCTCACGCCCCGCAGGCGGTCGGACAGAGCCCAGGCAATGCCTGCCGTGAACACCGGCACACTGAGCGGCCAGAAAGCCCACAGCAAGTCCATGGGGCGACCGGTCATGCGCTGCTGCACATCACCCACGAGCGCGGGAACGAGCAGCCAGAGCAGGAAGGCCAGGATGGAGTGTCCCGCGAAGGGCAGCCAGGCCGGCGCCAGGCCGATCACCAGAGCCGCGGGCAGCAGGATGGGCAGCAGCCACCAGCCTGGCAGGGCCGCGCTGTTCTTCCGCATGGCTCGCACCAGCTCACCGAGGCCGTGGTACATCCGCAGGTGCAGGTCTGGACCACCTCGAGCCACGCGGTTGATGAAGCCCGCGGCTTTCACGCGCCTGGCCAGCATCATGTCATCGATGGCCTCCAGGGGTGCGGCGGCGTGGCCACCCACCGCGTCGTATGCGTTCCGGCCGACCATGGTGAATCCCCCCACACCGCAGAAGGCCGGATGCCGCGGATTGGGCACTTGGTGAGGCGGGACCAGCACGAGGAAAGCGGACGCCGCCATGGGCAGGTTAAGGCGTTCGGCGGGGCCCACGACGTCCACCGCGGGGATCAACGCGAGGATGTCCGTGGGCTGGGATCGTGCAAAGGCGATCGCGCGGCGCAATAGGTTCGGTGAGGCCTGCACGTCCCCGTCCGCGAAGAGCAGCCAGTCGGCACCTACCGCCTCTGGTTGCCGTGAGGCCAGGTCCAGGGCATGGTTCTTCCCCAGCCAACCTGTCGGAAGCTGATCGTTGCGGAGCACCCGCAACCGTTCCGGAAATGCCGCTTCCCGCTGACGGAGGATCTCCGTGCTGCCATCCGTCGAACCATCATCTACCACCAGGATCCGGAGGGCCGGATAGTCCTGGGCCAGCCATGATTCGAGTGCCGTGGCCAGTTCCTGCACCTCGTCCCGCACGGGGATGCAGATACAGACGGAGGGCGGATCAGAGGGCAGCGCCGGATCTGGTCCCAGGAGCGGAAGCCTCGCCCAGTGGCGGCGGAGCAACACCAGGCCCAGCGCGATGATTGCGGCGGAAGTCCAGCTGAGGAGGTCGAGTAGGTTCATTCGTTCCGCGTGCTTTCGAAGGCCACTATCCGAAATCCCCGCAACCGCGAAGGAAGGGCGAGTGGAATCCCTTGGGTCGGTTCTTCCCGTATGGGGCCCCCTGCCTGAAACCAGTGTGCGCATCAGTTTTGGGGACTGTCCAGGCATGCGGCAACGGCGGTAGCAGGTGATCTAATGGAGACCTTCCACGTGTTCCTGGAATCCCATGCCCTTCCTCTCTCTCATGCACGACCCACTGGCTGGCACCCTGATGCTGCTGGCGCTGCTCTGGCTGTCGGCGAAGGTGGGCGGCGAGCTGGCCCTGCGGTTGAAGCTGCCGGCGGTGACGGGCGAGTTGGCAGTGGGCTTGGCACTCACGGTCCTACACCGGTCCTGGATGGCATTCCCGGACGTGGCCGCATCGCCTGCCACGGAGCTGCTGGGGGGCCTCGGCGTGGTAGTCCTCATGTTCGCCGTGGGCCTGGAATCCACGGTGCCACAGATGCTGAAGGTGGGCCTCGCCTCGCTTCGCGTGGCCCTCATCGGCGTGGTGCTGCCCATGGCCGCAGGTGTCGCGGGGGCCTGGCTGCTGCTTCCCCAAGGCTCGCCCTTCGTGCTGGATCTCTTCATCGGGGCCTGCCTCTGCGCCACCAGCATCGGGATTTCGGCGCAGGTGCTGCGGGAGAAGGGGGCCTCCCATTCCGTGGCGGGCCGCATCATCGTGGGGGCCGCGGTGGTGGACGATGTCCTGGGTCTGCTCGTGCTGGTGGCGGTCTCCGGCCTGGTGGGGTCCGCCTCCGGCGGGTCCGCGGGACCGAATCTGGCGTGGCCTCTGACCCTGGCGTTGGGCTTTCTTGCGATTGCATTCACCCTGGGCCGCCTGGCCACACCGCACCTGTTCCGCCTCGCCAACCGCTTCCGCAGCGAGCAGGTGCTGCTGCCCCTGGGGCTCGGGTTCGCCTTCCTGCTGGCCTGGCTCGGCAACCTCGCAGGCCTGGCCTCCATCGTGGGGGCCTATGCCGCAGGGCTCATCCTCGAACCCGCGCACATCGAGGATCTGGAACGCCGCGAACGGCGCACCCTGGAGGAGCTGGTGCACCCACTGGTCACGGTGCTCTCGCCGCTCTTCTTCGTACTCATGGGCGCCAAGGTCGATCCCTCGGCTCTCTTCAAGCCATCCACGCTGGGCATCGCCGTGGTGTTGGCGATGCTGGGCGTGGCTGGGAAATTCGTCGCGGGTTACGGCAGTGGAAAGGGGACCCGCGCCGCGGTGGTGGGCTGGGGCATGGTACCCCGGGGCGAGGTGGGTCTCATCTTCGTGGCAACGGGAGCCCAATTGCATCTGAACGGCGCACCCCTCCTGAGTGCTGATGTTCAGGCCGGTATCATCGGCGCCCTCCTGCTCACCACCGTGGCCGGACCCGTGGGGTTGGGCTGGGTGCTGCGGGGGCGGAAGCAAGCCTGAGGCAAGGACGATTCCGCTGCATAGGACTTCCGCAAGCCTCTACACCGCTCAGTCCTAAGGTAGCTCCGGTACGAGGCTCTCCACGAAAGTGGCCTTCACCCGGAAGACCTCGCGGATGAGTGGCGCGGTGAGCACTTCGTGGGGCCTGCCGTTGCCCACGAGGTGGCCGCGATCCAGCACCAGCACCCGGTCGAAGCGGTAGGCTGCCCGCAGGTCGTGGAGGCTTACCACCACGGTGCCTCCGGCCTCGGAGAGGCGGCGGGCGAGGCGCATCACTTCCAGGGCATGGCGCACATCCAACTGGGCCACGGGCTCGTCCCAGAGCTGGATGGGGGCCTGGGTCGCCAGGGCCCGGGCCAAGCCCACGCGGTGGCGCTCCCCGCCTGAAAGGCGCGTGACGGGACGGTCCGCAAGATGAGCGAGGTCCAGTTCCGCCATGGCCTCGACCACGCCCGAAAGATCCTCGCCCCAGGCGTAGCGGCCCTGGGCCACGACCTCACGCACGGGGAAGGCGAACTCGAAATGCGTCTCCTGGCTCACCCAGGCCAGCCGCCGTCCGCGCTCCATCATGAGAATGCGCGACAGCGGTTGTCCATTCCAGTGAATGGTCCCACTCGCGGGAAGCAATCCCCCTAGCGCCTGGATCAGTGTGGACTTGCCCGCCCCGTTCGGACCCACCATCGCCACGAGTTCGCCCGGCCCGAGATCCAGCGATACCGTCTCCAGGCGGCCGGGCACCGTGAGCTTGGAGGCGTGGAGGGCGGGAATCATCGCGGCCTCCGCAGCAGCCACAGGAAGAAGGGGCCACCGATGAGCGACGTGACGACGCCCAGCCTCAGGCCCAGCGGGAAGGTCCGGGTGATCAGGTCGCAGGCCAGCAGGAAGGAGGCACCGCCGAGCATGGAATAGGGCAGCAGGCGACGGTGGTCGGGGCCGAAGACCAGGCGCAGGACATGGGGCACCACCAGGCCCACGAAGCCGACGATGCCCGCCACGGCTGTGGCTAGGGCCGTCAGGACGGTGGAGAGCATGATGAGCTGCCAGCGGAGGCGGCGCACATCCACCCCCAGGCTCTGGGCGCTCTGCTCGCCGAGGCTGAGGAGGTTCATGGCGCGGCCCAGGGGCAGCAGCAGCAGGCAGGCCACGAGGATGGCGGGGACGCCCATCCACACGTGCTCCCAGCTTCGGCTCTCCAGGCCGCCCATGAGCCAGAAGAGAATCTGGGCATTCACCTCGAAGTGGCCCACGGTGGTCGTGAGCAGGAAGCTGGTGCCAGCACCCAGCAACGCATTGAGGGCCACACCGGACAAGAGGAGCCGTTCCGTACCCGCGCCGCTCTGGGCGAGCATGACCACCGCGCCCGTGGCGGCGAAGGCACCGATCACCGAGGCCAGCGGAAGGGTCCACATGGTGGCCGCTGCGAAGCCCAGCCCATTGCCCAGCATCGGCCCCAGGGCCAGCACGGCCACGGCACCGAGGGCCCCGCCGCTGCTCACGCCCAGCAGGCCCGGGCTGGCCAGCGGATTGCGGAAGAAGGCCTGCATCACCGCTCCGCTGGCGCCGAGGGCCGCCCCCACCGCCAGGCCCACCAGGGCGCGGGGCAGGCGGAAGTCCCGCACCACCGTGCGCGCGATCTCGTCGCCACTGTGGCCCGTCAGTGCGCCGATCACCTGGCCGAAGCTGAGCCGCAATTCGCCAAAGGCGAGCGAGGCCAGGAAGACGAGCATCAGCAGTGCTAGTAGCGCGGAGAGGGCGAGGCGAGTTCTCACCGGAAGCGCTCCGGATGGAGAGCCTGGGCGAGTGCTTCGTAGGTGGCGATGCGGTGGTGGGAGACGCTGGACATCATGGGGTCCGGGATGACCACCACCCTACCGGCCTTGAAGGCGGGCAGCACACGGTAGAAGGGCAGTTCACCCAGGCGAGTCCGGATATTGACATCACCGGCCGCGACGAGCACCTCCACATTCCAGACCAGCAGCTTCTCTGAGGGTGTCGGTGCGTGGCCCTTGAGACCGGCCTCGGCCGCCACGTTCAGCGCGCCGGCGTGGTCGCAGAGATCCTGGAAGGTGGTGCCGATGCCGGCCGTGAAGGGGTAAAGACCGGCGCTGAGCACGCGCACTGGTTTCACGCCCTTCAATCGAGCGGCCAGGGCTTCCACCCGGGCACGGCACTGGGCGATGATCCCTTCGGCCCGGCCCTCCTGGCCCAGCTCACGCCCGAGGATGCGCAGGCTGGCGTAGACATCCTCCAGCGTGTCGAAGCGGTCCAGCACCACCAGTCGCACCCCGGCCCGCTTGAGCAGGGCCAGGGTTTCGGGGCGGGAAAAACTGGCGGCCAGCACCAGGTCCGGACGGAAGCGCAGCACACTTTCCGCGTCGCTGTCCGTGATGGCGGGGAACCGCTTCGCCTCCTCAGCCACGGGGCTGAACTCCGCCTCATGGCTGATGTGACTGAGGGCCGCGATCTGACCCGGGTCGGCCAGCGCCAGCAGCAGCTCATCCGTGCCCACCGACTGGCTCACCACCCGCTGGGGCCGCGCCGCCGGCAGGGGTAGTGTCGCAAGCAGAAGGGACAATAAAAGGCGAAGAATAGATCCACCACGAAGACAAGAAGACCACGAAGAGTCTGTTCGCCTCGCGTCTCGCTGCATGCGATGCCGATGAGAATGCCAAAAGAACTGGTATTGGGTTCTTCTTCCTGTCTTCCTGTCTTCGTGGTGACTATTTGTTCTATTAAGGAATCCCGGATGGACCATCACCACCTCCAGGTGGCGGACAGGGACCAGCGTGGGCCCGACATGGGGAAGCCATACACGAGAGCGGCATTGCCGTTCTGATCGTAGCGGCCGCTGAGCCAATTCTGGACCGTCAGCTTCGGCTGGAGCAGGTGCTCTCCGCGCAGGGCCAAGGTAAGGCCCTTCATGGGCTCGTGGGAGAGACCCACGCTGAGATCCTGGTATGGCTTGACGGGGATCACGTCGTAGGTGGTGTCGCTCAGGTCGTAGCGGGATCCGATGTGGTCGAAGCGGATGTCTCCGCGCCAAATCTTCGCCTGGGCGAAGGCTGACAGGGCACCCGTGAAGAAGGGGTGGCGCACGATGGCCGTGTTCTGCTCTCCGAATTCCTGCCCATCCACGTTGTGATCGAGGTCGCGGGTCTCCTGGCTGCGGAGAATCAGCTCCCAGCCGTAAGCCACATCGGCCCCGCCCCGCCACCCCAGGGCGCCTTCCAGGCTCTGGGTGCGGATGTTCCCCTGGTTCGCATAGTGCGGGGTGAAAAGCGGCGGATAGGCGAAGCTGGTGTCGTAGACGTAGGCCAGCAGGTCGAAGATGCGGGTGCGCTGGGCCTCCAGGCGGTATTCCCAGTGCTCCGCGCACAGGCCCGTGGCGCCGAGCTGCACGGTGCGGCTGCGCTCAGGACTGATGGGGTAGGCCTTCCCGTCTTGGCTCTCGGCCTGGGCGCTCAGGGCGAACTCCGTGGTGTTGGGCATGCGGAAACCCTGGCCCGAGCTGGCGTAGAGGCGCAGCTCCGGGCGGAGCAACCAGTTGAGGCCCGTGCGCCAGGTGCCGGCTTCCGCACTGCCGACCCGGTTGCGGAGGCCCGAGTCCAGGCGGGTCAGGTCGCGGTGCCCCTCATCGCGGCGCAGGCCCGCTACCCAGTCCAGTCCTTCGGCCAGCGTCCACCGTTCTTCCAGGGCCCCGGCCAGATCGTGGCCCTCGCCACGGTAGAGCACAGGGGCAAAGGTGGAGGCGTCGTAGTAGTTCATCGCGTGGCTGATGTCCTGGCTGCCCTCGATCCGGCCCGAGAGGCGGAAGGTGTTCGTGGGAGACCAGTGCAGGGTGAGCTGGTCCGCCACCCGCCGGAAATCCCGGTCCGTCTGCTGGCGCCGGGGCCCGTCGGGATCCGCGCTGTTGCCGGACAGCGCCTGGAGGGTGTTCTCCAGCACAAGGCCCGGCGCCAGGGACCAGCGGAGGCTGGCGCCCCAGCTTTCCTGTCGGGCCTGGGTCTCGCGGCCGCGCTCGTAGTCGCGCACGGCCGGAAAACCGATGGTGGTGAAGGGCACGGAGGCCGCCTGCCCACTGTTGCGGTAGAAGGCCGTGAGCTCCGTCCCGCCGAAGGTGGTGCCCAGGCGCAGGAAGCCTCCGGCCTGCCGGAACTCGTCACCGGGGAAACCGTTGTTCTGCTTCTCGGCGGTGGCGCCTGCTGCAAGCCAGCCCTGGGCGCCGGACAACTGCACCTGCGCAGTGCCTCCGATCTGGCCGTCGGTGCCGACCTTCAGGCTGGTCTGGCCGTGGCAGCCCTCGGCGCCGCGGCCCACGCTGGTCAGCGCGATGACGCCGCCGATGGCATCGCTGCCGTAGAGCACCGAGGATGGCCCCAGCACCAGCTCCACCCGGGCGATGCCGATCAGGCTGAGGGCGCCGAGGTCCGGGCTGATGGCGGTGGGATCGTTGAGGCGCATCCCATCCAGCACCACCACCACATTTTTGCTCAGGGTGCCGTTGAGGAAGGCCGAGGACGCTGCGCCCGCGCCCCCGCTGGGCATCACGGCGCCTGACTGGAGCGCCTCCAGCAGCTCGGACAGCGTGCGGCTACCGAGCCGGGCCCATTCGTCCGCCTCGATGATGCGCACCGGCGCCGGAGTGCGGGTGATTTCCACTGGATGGGCCTCGGCGCTGACCGTGACCGTGGCCTCGTTGGGCTTGAGGCCTGCTTCGGTGCCAGGGGACGCCGCCGTCAGAGCGGACACGGCCGCCAGGGAGAAGAGAACTCGGGAATGACCCATCATGCCTCCACGCATGAAGCCGCGGCGGCAGGGCGGATCCCGAGGGACCATGGCCCGGCCCGTTCCCGCGACGGGGGGTGAGGTGCAGGATCGGTCTCCGGACTCGCACGCGACAGGGGCCTTTCAGCTCCCCCCGAGCCTTCCCGGGATGATTCCCAGTGACTCGGGCTTGAGGTCTCACGCCATGAGGGCCGTGGTGCTTACCGTTGCGGGGCAGTGCAGGGTTCTCACCTGCTTCCCGAACATCCAACACTGAATTGTCAGGACCACCAGACAACCACGGTCACGCCGCCTGACGCAAGTAGAATGGAAGCATGAATGCACCCATCGGCATCATCGGCGGCAGTGGCCTCTACCGGATGGAGGGCCTGGCCCTCGATCGAGCCGTGGAAGTGAAGACGCCCTTCGGTGCGCCCTCGGGCCCCGTGCACGTGGGCAAGCTGGATGGCGCTCCCGTGGCCTTCCTGGCCCGCCACGGCGAAGGGCATCGCCTCACGCCCAGTGAGGTCAACTACCGCGCCAACCTCTGGGCCCTGAAGTCCCTGGGCGTCGAACGACTGATCTGCGTGTCCGCGGTGGGCAGCCTCCAGGCCCGCCACAGGCCCGGCGAACTGCGGCTGGCGAGCCAGTTCATCGACAAGACCCGGCACCGCCAGGACACCTTCTTCGGGGATGGGCTGGTGGCTCACGTGAGCTTCGCGGAGCCCACCTGCGCCCATCTGTCGGAGGCGCTGCTGGCCTCAGGCCACTCCCTGTCGATTCCCATTCAAGGTGATGCGCTGTATGTCTGCATGGAGGGACCGGCCTTCTCCTCCCGTGCCGAAAGCCGGCTGCACCAGGCTTGGGGCGCGGATCTCATCGGCATGACCCAGGTGACCGAGGCCCGCCTGGCCCGGGAGGCGGAGCTTTGCTACGCCTGCATCGCCCTGGTGACCGACTACGATGCCTGGCGCGAAGAGGAGGAAGGCGTGAACGCGGTCTCAGTGATGGAGGTCATGCAGGCCAACGTGGACAAGGCCCAGCGCCTGCTCCGCAGGGTGGTGCCTCAGCTCTCCGGCACGCCCAGATCCTGCCCCTGCGGAGCAGCCCTGAAGACCGCGCTCTTCACGACGCCCGAGGCCGTGACGCCCGAGGCCCGGCAGCGGCTGGACCTGCTGGTATCGAAGTACGGATATGGTGTAGTGCGCTGATGGCCCTTGCCGCCCCCAGCCCCAAGCTCCAGGCCCTGCTCAAGGACTTCCAGCAGATCGCCAGCATGTCGGGCTACCTGAACCACGCCTTCGATCCGCCGCAGTTGCGGCTCTTCTTTACGCTCTATGGCCGCGTGATGGTGGCCTCGCCGGAAGAAGGGCTGGCCCTCACCCCCCAGCTCCAGGCTTGGTGCGACGCGGTATCCACCCGACTCCGGGAAGGCAGCTCGGGAACCATCATGCAGCCCCAGGTCCAGGTCAGCGTCCCCCAGATCATGCCCGATGGCCGCGACTACCTGGTGGCCACCGTCACCTTCAACACCAAGGTCACTGAGTCCTCCTACCTGCGCATCCGCACCGCCATCCTCGCCGCCTACCAGGAGGCCGTGAAGATGCGGGAGGTGGGGTTCAGCGTGGGAGTGGGGGATCCTGTTGGCGAGGCAAAGTCACCTGTGAAAGGCGATCTGATGCCAGCGACCGATGATGGCGAATCAC
>CAIXHJ010000136.1 GCA_903919165.1 uncultured Holophagaceae bacterium | reverse complement strand
TCGGTGCGGATCAGGTCCTTGGTGGTGGAGTCAATCCCGGTGATGAGGTTGCCCACCTGGGTCTCGGCCCACTTCACGGCGTCCTCGTTTACCACCTCCAGCATGGCGTCCGTGAGGTCCACGCCGGAATCGGTCGCGGCCTCAACGAAGACAGCCTCGTAGACGGGCATCAGGGCCTTGGCCAGGGGGTCCGTGTTGAGGTTCACGCCGCTGGTGATCTTCGCGGCCCGGTCGCCCTTGGCCTTGTCGACCTTGCCCACCTGGGCGGTGACCTGAGCGGCCACCTTGCTGGGCAAGCCGCGGGCCCACTTCTTGATGGCCGCGCGGACGGTCTTCTCGTGCTTGGGGCTGGGCTTGGGAGAGGTGGGACGCTTCGCCTTGGCCAGCTTCTGGGCAGCCGCCCCCGGCTTTGCAGCTGGAGGCGGCGCTTGTTCAGCCCCGGAGGGTGCTGCAGCAGTGGGCGCCAGTGTGGGTGCGCCCTCATGGGGTGGGGCGGCATCGGCGGGGCTGAATGGGGCGCCCAGCGCGGGCACGGGGGTCTCGACGGTGGCAGCGGGCAGCGGATCGTAGCCGCGCTTCTCGCGGGCCTCGTCCACGGTCAGGATGCCGGTGTTCACCAGGATCTGGTCGATCTGGGCTTCCACGAGCGGGTCCTGGGCCTCGTCCTCGTTCCAGGAGAACTCCACGTCGGAGTGCCCCAGGTACTGGCGCAGCAGGCGGTCGCACAGGGCCTTGATCCAGTGGAGGATGGGCGCCAGGCCCTCCTGCAGGGCGGCATCGTGCGCGGTGGCAGCGGTGGCGCGGTTCACCTGGGAGGCGAAGGGCTGGTGGCTGACGCTGAAGGCGTAGCAGACGATCCGGGCCAGCCACTCGTCGAACTTATCGGCCAGTAGTTCGGGCTTCAGGGTCTGGAACTTGGCGCCGGAGGGCACGAAGCGGAGGTGGCGCTTCTGCTGCTCGTTGCCGCTCAGGATGCTGTCCCAGTAGTCCTGGAACTGCTCCACCTGCTCCGCCGTCCAGTTGGCCGGGGTCTCAGCGATGGCGTCCGGCACGCTGCCGTCGGTGAAGTAGGCCAGCTGCCCGAGCATGCGGCGGATGCCGATGTTCACCGTGACGATGATCTGCTCGACCGGGCCGTAGCCATAGATCATGTGGTTCCGCATGTTGCGGGGCGCGTAGACCAGGTCGTCCACCGTGAGGTTGGTGGCGGGCAGGCCCTTCAGGATCTGCTGGTAGGCCGGGGTCGGCGCCTGGGGCGTGCGGCCACCCTCATCCAGCAGCCGCTTGATCGTGGCGCCGTCGATGGGCTCGAAGGCCAGGATCTTGCCGCCCTTGGTGCGCTGCACGTAGATGGCCGGGGCATCCAGGACGAAGAGGTCCTCGAGGAGGCGCCGGGTCCAGGCGTGGAAGTCGTTGTGGCCATCCGGGAAGGCGAAGAGATCCTTCAGCTCCTGGATCTTGGCCTCGGAGACGGTCTTGCCCTCCTTGGCCTTGATCGTCCACTCCATCTTCGAGACCTGGTCCTTCCGGGTCTCGATTACCAGCCGGAGGATGTCCAGGCTGTCGGCCAGGTTGCGCAGCTGGTCGAAGGTCACACCCTGGCTGTTACTCTCAGCCTTGGGGGTGACGGTGATGTTGGCGTGGACCGGGTAGTCCATCCGGCGGCCGGCCGTCTCCGGCGGGGCCACAGGGATCAGGGGTTCGCCGGGGCCGAACCAGTCGGGGGCCTTCCCGGTCAGGGCGAGGCGCATACCAGCGGCGACCTGGCTGAGGATGCCAGGGGTGAAGGTCGTGGACTTGCCACCGGCTGCGACCACCATCAGCGCACCGGCTTCAGGAGGTGTAGGAAGTGGCCGACGATGGCCACGGCCACGCCGATGTAGAGCAGCCAGAGGTTGTTTTTCTGGGAGGCCTTCTCAGCGCGCCGGACCTCATGCAGGCGGTTCAGGTCGTCCTCGGCGTGCTTGACCCTGACCTTGATCTCGGCGACCTCACCGGCCTCGCGGAAATGGGTGTCCAGGAGGCTCTGGAGCTGCGCCCGAATGAGGCCCAGGTCCCCAGCGATGTGCTCACCCATAGCCTGGATCTCCCGCCTCACGACCTCGTATGCGTTCTCGAACTCCGGGCGACTGATGGGCTCCCCAGTCACGACATGCCCCCGAGGGGCAGCGGCTGGCCAGCACGATCAACGTGGCTCTGGCCGTAGTAGTAGCCCAGGATGAAGGTCAGGGCCATGTCGATGGTCTTCATGATGCTGGCGACTGTGGCCTGCATCCCGCCTTCGACCGTGTTGTGGTGCCAGGCCATCCAGAGCAGGCTGAAATTGATCGCGGCCCAGATCAGCACGACGCCGTAGGCGATGATGCGGGGGGTCATGTCCTTGACCTGGATCTCGCGGTTCCGGGCGCTGTCGCGGTCTTTGAAGACCAGCTCGTCCTTCCCGAGGTCGTAGTCCATGCCCATCTTCGCGAGCTGGGCCTTGGAGTCGGCCTCGACCTTGCGCAGCGCGATGAGCTGGTCGCCCGTGAGGGTGCCAGCGGCTACTTGCTCGGCGACCTTCTGGGCGTTCTCAGGACTGGGCTCGAGGCCCAGGACGCTGCAAAGCCCCGCCACAGCCACGCCAGCAGCGGGGGTGCCAAGCAGGCCGGCCACCGTGGGGGCAAAGCGCCCGATGGCGCCCTTCCAGTCGAAGTCAGCCATGGAAGGCCTCCGTGAGGGATCGCATCGCGGCTTCGAGGTGCTTGACCACGGTCTTCATCCCCAGGAACCGGCAGGTATTCAGCAGGCCCATCATCTGACCCGGGAGGGCCTCGTGCATGGTCTTCCGGACCTCGCGGTGGTAGGTGTCGGTCATGCTGGCACCTCGGCAGCGCGGGCCAGCCAGCCCTTGAGGAACTTGGCCGACGTGGGGCGAGCCGCCACGATGGCGCGGTAGTAGTCAGCGGCCTCATCGCACAGCAGCTGCAGGAGCTGGTCCGGGCGGGTGGCGTTGACGCTGGCCTCGGTGACAGGGCCCCAGCGACCGTCGTCCTTCAGGCTGGCCCCGAGGCTGTTGAGGGCCTCCTGAACCATGTAGACCGCCGCGTGCATGCCCACGTTGACGCACAGGTCGAAGATCTTCGTGGCCACACGTTGATCGTCGACATGGTCAAAGCGCCAGTAGTCCTGCCGGTAGATGGCCTCTACCTGCTCGGGTGTGATGGCACGGAGGGCGTCGGCGTCCATGATGCCGTGGCGCTGGGCCGTAGCGAGGGTG
>CAIXHJ010000135.1 GCA_903919165.1 uncultured Holophagaceae bacterium | reverse complement strand
TGCCCGCCCCGGCGATGAAGCCGATCATGCTGGTGGCCGTGAAGAAGGCGCCCAGCAGGCCATGGGCGGGAATGATGCCGATGAGGGAGAGGGGCACCGGGACCAGGATGACCCAGGGGATCTCGAAGCTCTCAAACCAGCCCACCACCAGCACGAAGATCAGCACCAGCACGGCGGCGAAGGCCATGCCGAGATCGCGGAAGACTTCGAGGGTGATGTGCCACTCGCCGTCCCACTTCAAGGCGAGGGACTCGGTGTTTTCGGGGTGGGCCAGCCCTAATCGTGGCACGGCCGCCCCCGCCGTTCCCTTCAGCGCGTCGATTTTCTTGTTGAGCGCGGCCAGGGCGTAGACCGGACTTTCGATGGTGCCCGCCAGGTCCGAGAAGACGTAGGTGACGGGCATGAGGTTCTTGTGGTGGATGGTGGTCTCCTCCACGCCCTCCTTCACGGTCACCAGGGCGCTTACCGGGATCGGACCCCGGGCTCCGGGAACGGTGAGTTGGAGCAGCTGGTCCAGATGCTGCCGCTTCCCGGAAGCAAGCTGCACCATCACAGGCACCTGGCTGGAGCCACGCAGCACGTGGAAGGCGCCGGCCTGGTAGCCGTAGCCCGCCATGGAGAGTGTCTGGACTACCAGGGCCGGGGCCACGCCATGGAGCGCCGCCTTCTCCCGATCCAGCACCAGGCTGATTTTGGGAGCCGTGGGATTCAGGGTGGAGTCCACATCCACGATGCCGTCCACACTCTTGAAGGCCTGAAGGACTTCACTGGAAAGCCGGCTCCGTTCGGCCTCGGAGGGGCCATAGATCTCCGCCATGATGGTGTCCAGAACCGGCGGTCCCGGCGGAATCTCCACCAGTTTGATTCTCGCCCCGGCTGGTTTCGAAAGCTTCTCCAGCTCGGGACGCAGGCGGACCACGATGGCGTGGCTCTGCTCCTTGCGCTTCTCCTTGGACACCAGGTTCACCTGGATGTCCACCATCTCCGCCTCCTGGCGCAGGAAGCTGTGGCGCACCATGCCCACGAAGGTGAAGGGCGCGGCCTCGCCGGCGTAGATCTGCACATCCTTGACCGTGGGTTCCCTCAGCAGCCGGCGGGCGAGGTCCTGGCCCACGGCGACGGCGTCCTCCTTCGGGGTCCCGGCTGGAAGGTCCAGCTGGACCATGAACTCCGACTTGTTGTCGAAGGGCAGCATCTTCACCTTCACCACCCCGAAGCCAACCAGCGACATGGCCCCCAGCAACAGCATCATGACGCCGCCGAAGAAGGCCCAGCGCATGGCAGCCCGCGTGAGGAGCGCGTGCATGACCTTGCGGTAGAGGGCGGTCATCCGGCTGTCCGGGGCCACTTCCGGGTTCTTGTGGGGCCAGTCATGGACGGGCTCCGGGGCAGCAGTCTCGGGCGTGGCCGGGTGCAAGCCGGATTCATCGAACTCGGGGAGATGGGCTTCCTTCCTGAACACGATGAGGCTGGCCCAGGGGCTGATGACGAAGGCGATGAGCAGGCTGAAGATCATGGCCACGCTGGCGCCCACGGGGATGGGCCGCATGTAGGGGCCCATCAGGCCGCGCACGAAGGCCATGGGCAGGATGGCCGCGATCACCGCGAAGGTGGCCAGGATGGTGGGATTGCCCACCTCGTCCACCGCCTCCACCACCACGGCGGCGAAGCTCTTCCGGTGCCCGGGCAGGTGCATGTGTCGGTGGATGTTCTCCACCACCACGATGGCGTCGTCCACCAGGATGCCGATGGAGAAGATGAGCGCGAACAGCGTGACGCGGTTCAGCGTGTACCCGAACAGGTAGGTGATGAGCAACGTGAGTGCGAGTGTGACTGGCACGGCCACGCCCACCACCACCGCGCTGCGCCAGCCCATGGCCAGCAGGATCAGGGCCACCACGCTGAGGGTGGCGATGAGGAGGTGCTCGATCAGTTCGTTGGACTTGTCGCCTGCGGTCTCCCCATAGTTGCGGGTGACCGTGACCTTCAGATCGCGGGGAATGAGGCTGCCGCGGAGAGCCTCCACCTTGGCGAGCACCTGCTCCGCCAGCGCTGTAGCGTTGCTGCCCGCGCGCTTGGAGAGGGTGATGCTCACGGCAGGCTCGAACCCAGGTCGGGCGGCCTCCGCGAAGAGCACGACGGGCGGTTCGGGTTCAGGAGCATCCGCCACCTGGGCGATATCCCCGAGGTAGACGGGTTTCAGGTTGCGGATGCCCACCACCAGCCGCCGCAACTCGGCGGCCTGGAGCACGAAGCCGGTGGCCTCCAGTTCCGTGCGCTTCCCATGGTCCACCAGGGCGCCCGCAGGCAGCTGGGCCTCGGCGGCCTGGAGGGCGGGCTGAAGCTCGCCGATGGACATGTTGATGGCCCGGAGGCGATCCGGATCCGGCTCGATGCGGACCATGCGCCGCGCACCGCCGATGACCTTCACCTGCGCAGTGCTCGGCACATCGGACAGTTCCCTTGCCAGGACATCACCGACTCTGCGGAGCTGGCCGGGCGTCTGGGAGGCACCCTCGCCATCGCCGTGGAGCGTCAGCACGAGGAAAGGCACATCGTCGATGGTCTGCAGCTTGATGATGGGCTTCATGGCCCCGGGCGGCAGCATCTGGGGATTGGCCGCCAGTTCCTGGTAGATCTTCACCAGGCTCGGTTCCTGGGGCTCGTTCACCTTGAAACGCACGGTGATGAGCGCCATGCCGGGCCGGCTCGTGCTGTAGAGGTACTCCACCCCGGGAATGCCCCAGAGGCGCCGTTCCATGGGCGTGGTGACCTGGCTTTCGACCTCCCTGGGGCTTGCGCCGGGGTAGGGAATGTAGAGGTCCACCATCGGCACGATGATCTGGGGTTCCTCCTCGCGGGGCGTCAGCACCACCGCGAGAACACCCAGCATCAGCGAGGCGAGGACGATGAGGGGTGTCAGCTTGCTCCGGAGGAAGGCCTTGGCCAGCTTTCCGGCCAGGCCCAGACGGGCTTCACTTGCCATGGTTCACTCCGCTGGACACGTCCACGGGTTGGCCGTCCTGGAGGGCGCCGGGATGGTCGATGACCTTCTCGCCGTCCTTCAGGCCCGAACGGACCGACAGGTAGGCCCCGTCCCCCTCGCCCAGGGAGAGCCAGCGCAGCTCGGCATGGTTGTCTTTCGCGATGAACACGCCGGTGAGTTCACCCCGCTGCACGAGCGCGCTGCGGGGAACCGATACCCCCGGCGTGGTTGCCAGACCGGGCACCAGAATGCGTGCGAAGGAGCCCTGGCGCAGGCCCTTGGGCTTGAGCACCTTGGCGCGCAGGGTGCCCTTATGGCTGTAAGGGTCGCCACCGGGCGCGAGACCGGTGACCTGGGCCTGGCCTTCGACGCCCTCGGATTCGAACGCCACTTTGCTGCCCGCCTTCAAGCCCTTGGCTTCGTCTTCCGACAGGGTGGCCACCAGCTCCTGCTCGCCATCACCCACCAGCTCGAGGAGGGGCATGCCCGGGCCGACGAAATCGCCCTCGTTCACCTTGCGGGACTGCACCACGCCGGAAAAGGGCGCGTGGATCTGGGTGTAGGCGATGTTGGCTTTCAGGGCCGTGACGCC
>CAIXHJ010000134.1 GCA_903919165.1 uncultured Holophagaceae bacterium | reverse complement strand
CCCCACTGGGCAGACTACCTTCTCGGACGGATCGCTGACTTGGTCCTGGATCCAGCCCTCCTGGGTGCGTGCTGCGCCCCGGTGGCAGTCCCCTCGGGTAGCCACCTCTCCTATGACGGCTTACTCTACCGATTTCGTGTCTCTGGCCTATGGCGCGGGCTACAACGCCATGTATTTTGCGGGGGCGCCCAATCAGGTGCGACCTGGGGATACCCTCACTTTCACCTCGGGGGGCTTGGTCTGTGACGCGGGGGACATTTTTGCGGTGCAGTATGTTCAGGGCTTCGCGGACAGCACCGCATTTAACACCACTCGCGAAGGCGGAGTGCTAGCCTCTCTCCCGGCAGGCGCCTACACCTACGTCCTCGTGGCCGGAACCGTTGGGGGAGGTTCCCCTTGGTTTGGCGATCCGTTGCCTGATGCGGCGACTCTCCTGACGATGATCCAGGGCTACGTTACGAATGGCCGCTTGGTGGGCAACACCTTTACCCGAGCGTCTTCGTCCTACACGGATCTCGTATACTACACCGTGCAGACGGCTGCGACGACCGCCCCCAACGTCTACACCATCGACCTCGACACGGTGGATGGGATGTATCCGCTCGATGTGCTGGAGTGCATCCACGGCAATCAGAACGCGACCTGGACCATTCTCTCAGTGGATCCCGAGTTGAATCGGGTGACGGTGAAGGAGGCAGTAACGAATCTGTCCATCGGGGACAAGATTTATTTCGACGACGCCACCAACGCCGAGATGGTGATGATGGATCCGAGAACACTGATCCAGATGGCCGCCTCACCCAACAGCACCTCTGGATACAGCGTGGATTTCTCCCGCTTCACCAAAGCCACCCTGCCGCTCCCCGTGTTTGGGTGGTTGCCTCCTGCGCCCTTTGGGGGCACCGCAGCGTTGCTTCCTGTGTCAGATATCGAGCCCTCCTCTACAGGCGCCATCCGGGTTATCTGTGGGCTCCAGAACGCGGCACACGGCTCCCCCGATGCTGGGTGGACGGCTGAAGCGGCTACCACCGCACCCACCTGGCAGACGCAGCATGCGGACTGGACAGGCCAGAAGACTTCCGCTCCCAGCTCGCTGATGCCCTACACCCTTCGTGCTGACGCCCCGTACGCCCAGCGTCGGAATAGGGCCTACCACGACTTCACCTACCATTCGGTGGACAACGGGCCCATCCCTACCGCCGGAGCGCAATCCACCTGGGTGGACCCCTGGACCCCCGCCATCGGGAACACTGTCCCCGCGCTGATCTTCTACGACTACCTCGCCATGCGTAAAATCGTCGTCACCTCAGCCGGAACGGTCCTGAACGCCTACGCTTGGTCTGGCTCGGCCTTCGGCGGGGCGAGCGGGCTGACTTGGCCCACGGTGCATCCGCTTACCAGCATCTGCAATTTCTCCGGAGGCCCGGCCAATTCTCTGCTGGGCACGACCCCGGGGCAGCTGGAACTGGCACTGTTCCCTGGGTCGGCCACTTGCGCCATTCCCGGCAATTTGGTTTCCTCCGTGCTGGTCCCGACGCCTTACGGGCCCTACCTCGTCGGGCCCAACGGCTACGGCAAAATCACATACTCGGGCGGTGTCCTGTCCGTGGCTTCGGCGTCTTTCCCCCAACTCGTGACTTGCCTCTGGCCCAACACTTTTGTGGCGCGGTCGGCCACTGAAGCAGTGGTCCTTGGGCGCGTTGACACCGACTTCGATGCCGCGGGGAAGCCGACGACGACGGAGTCCTGGCTGTTCCGCCTCACGCTCCCGCCCAACCAGACCACCGTCCTGGCCTCCATCATCCTGTCGGAGAAGATCGCGGATGGCGCACCCATCTTTGCCGGGGCGATGCTTGACCCCACGAAGGCGGGCAGGGTGGTGGGGCACTTCGGCGGATGCCTCTGGCAATACGACACCCAAATGCCCTGGACCGTGGAACGGTTCACCCCGGGCGGCATGACAGCACAGGAGTGCATCGAGCACATCTGCCAGCTCAATAACGCCATCGCCGCGCCCCAGCCTTCCGGCACGCTAGCCATCGTTTCCCGGGGCATCTCCGAGTCCCCCACCGCTTTGACAGTGTCCCAGGTGTCCCGAGAACAGGTGCTCTCCTGGCCCAACTTCTATTCCATCGTGCGGACCTCTACGCAGAGTGGGGATCTCTACTACGACGCCTACGGCGCACAGAATGGCGGCAATCTCCTGGAGATCAGCAACCAGCCCATGCTGTGGTCGCTGAGTCAGGCGGGGGCCATGGCTGAGTCCTATGCCGCGTGGTTTGGAGTCCCCCGCGTGCAAGAGACGCAGAAGTGGGTCTACAACGACCCCAACTCCGCGCCCCCATGGGAGGGCCTGCCTCCCTTCGCGAAGGTCACGGTGAATGGCTCCTCGGCATTCCGGGTCATGTCCACCAGCCAGGATTTCATCGAAGGCACATGTAGCGCAATTCTCGTGGGGGCATAATGTCTTTCTTCGTTCCTGGTTCCCCCCGCATCAATGTCCTCCCCGCTGTCGTGTCCGCCGGGGGTGTGGCGACCGTTGCGGCCAACACGGGGATTATGACCATCACGACGGCCCCCACCTCGGGAACGATGGCTGTAGGGCAGTCCGTGGCCATGGCGGGCCTCCCGACCTTTGCCTGCATCCTGTCGAAGCTGTCCGGGGTGATGGGCGCCATCGGGTCCACCTATCAGCTCTCCTGCACGAACGCCTACGCCCTCACCACCGTGGCCTTCAGCACCAACAGCACTTTCGACCTCCCGATGCCCGACCCCGGCTACCCCACGCTGGAGTGGGTGGAGAAGGCGTTTAAGACCGATCTGGTTGATGGCTCCGAGTCGCTGCGGCGGCTGGGCTGGATCCCGGTGCTGACCCTGAAATGGAGCGCCTACGACGACCGGAACACCGAGGGCTGGACACTAGGCGGGCCCGGGGTCGGCAACCGGCCCTCCTACCTCGACCTGATGGCTCTGCTGGATAACGCCCCCGGTGGAATCTCGGTCAGTCCAGGGCCTACCGCTGGGGGCTTTATCGCGCAATCCTGGACTGTGAACGCAACCGGTATCCTCCCCAACGGCTTCGCGAAGGATCTTCAGATCACCTTCAGGGGCGGGGCAATCTGCTCGACTAAGACTCTAGGGGCCTTCTGATGTCGAGCACCGTTTCCTACGTCAAGAGTGGCACGATCATCCAGTGCAGCACCAGCTCGCTGCCCAGGCCTCGCCCGCAGACGGCCTGGCCGATTCCGGTTTTCCCGAGCACCGGCAACTCATTCCTGGCACTGGCGATTCAGGGGGTCAAGAACAACAGTGCCCAGGCGGTGGTGGTGACGACTCCCGTCGCGCTGCCGGGGTCTGCGTCCGCCGTGTGGACGCTCTACTGGACCGCCTACCAGGGTTCCGCTCCTCCCGTCCTTTCCTGGCATTCCGTTTCGGTTCCCTCTTCCGGCCTCGGCACTGGGCTCATGCTGCTGCCGCCCAACGACGCCACTGTCGTAGCCTACCTCCAGCGGGGCGAGGCGGGGCAGACCTCCACCTACGCCCAGGTTTCCATTTCGACTCCCCCTCTCGCTCTTACGGATGTCGGGTATCTGGCCCCCTCGGAGCAGCTGGCGGTCGTCCTCCAATGGAACCAGACGCAGGCGCTGAAGACCACGCTGGACGCCGCAGCGAGCGCACTGTCGGTTTCGAGTGCCTCCTATGATGCTTCTATCGCAACGCTTTCCTCGAATCTCATCGCTGCGACGGCTCCGGCGAACTGGGCGACCGCCTGGCCGAGCACGGACATCTTCGCTTCTGCGGGCATAAAGACGAACCTCGCCACCTGGTGGGCGGCCATTGCGTCCCAGCAGACTGCGCTTCAGTCCGCGTTGGCTAACGCAGCCGCCATCGCGACGGGTGCGGGGGCACCGACCGCCATCGGCGATGGCGTCACGACGACCTACATCTACGGTGGGGGCACGGTCAAGATCAACGGAGTGACCACGGCGGCCTACACCACCTACAGCGGCCTCCTGACCTTCACCGCAGCCCCGAGCATGGGGGCGCTGCTCCAGGGCGTCAGCACGAACGCACAGCAGGGTGTCACGCAGATCAACTCTCTGGATTACCTGACCAACATCGACAAGATCATCTTGATGCAGGACTGGAACTCCGAAGCGAGCATCCAGACCGCGCTCGACACGCAGGCCACGACGCTCTCCATCACGACGGAGAAAACGAACTACGACTCGGCGGTGACCGCGCTATCCACGAGCATCATCTCGGCTGGCGCTCCGGCGAACTGGGCGACGATCTGGCCGGATGGCACGATCTGGAACCATAGCGGGATTATGACCAGCCTGAAAAGCTGGTGGGCGTCCATCGCCAGCACCCGCACCCTGCTGATGAACAAGATCAGCAACACGGTCCTGACGCTGGGCGGATCGACCGCCACCTGGGGTTCCATCACGGGCGCATCCCCCCAGGCGGCTCCGGCAGGCGGGTGGACTGGGAACCACGGCGCGATGGCGATGGGTGCGCTCACGGCTACCGATATTACCGTCAACACTATTGGCACAGTAGCGAGGAGCATTTCCGTACTTGGTTCCCCTAACGAGGGCACCTATATGGGCT
>CAIXHJ010000133.1 GCA_903919165.1 uncultured Holophagaceae bacterium | reverse complement strand
TCCGCTACGAAGACACGAAGACACGAAGACACGAAGAAAGAACAGAAGAAGCCACAAAGAACACAAAGAACACTTAGGGCTCCACCCCTACCTCTTTGTGCTCTTTGTGGCTAATTGGCAGTTGGTTTTCATGGCAGAAGAAAACCAGCAGGAGGAGTCCGTTCCGAAAGCATGGGCTGCATCCCAGGATCACTTCTGGCTGCGCCAGAAGCCGCCTCCAGCGGGCCCGTGCGGCGAGGGCCGTGACCCCTTCGTGCCTTTCCGTCTTGGTGGTGGAATTTTTCCTCTCCAAGTTCAGGTGCTTCCCAGACCAACGGATCATCCCTCGCAACGGGGTCGCCCAAGCACGACGAAGCCCCCTCGCGGGGGCCTCGTCTAAGGCAGTTGAGCGAAGACTACTCGCGCTCGGCCCTATTGAATGCATCAGCCAACGTGGCCTTTTTGAAATCAGGCTGGCGGGCCTTGGCGGCTTCGAGATCGCCGCGCTCCACGTCCTGCTCCAGCTGCTTGACGGAGAGGCCGATGCGGCGCTCGGTGGGATCGAGCTTTACGATCTTCATGGTGAGCTCCTGGCCGGCGGCGAACTCCTTCTGGATGTCCTCCACCCGCTTGCGGCTCAGCTCGGAGACGTGCACCAGGCCCTCAATGCCATCGCCGAGGTCGACAAAGGCGCCGAAGTCGGTCAGGCGGGCGATCTTGCCGGTGATGACGGCACCTACGCTGTGGTTCTCGAAGAAGATCTCCCAGACATTGGGCTCCATCTGCTTGACGCCGAGGCTCATGCGCTGGGCCAGGGGATCCAGGTTGAGCACCTTGGCGGTGACCTCGTCGCCCTTCTTCACGATTTCGCCGGGATGCTTGATCTTCTTGGTCCAGCTGAAGTCGGATACGTGGATCAGGCCGTCGATGCCCTCTTCCAGTTCGATGAAGGCGCCGAATTCCGTGATGTTGCGCACGGTGCCCGTGACGATCATGCCAGGTTGGTACTTCTCGGCAATGGCCATCCAGGGATTGGGGGTGATCTGCTTCATGCCAAGGCTGATGCGGCGGTTCTCGGAATCCACCTGCAGGATCAGGGCCTCGACCTGGTCGCCCAGGTTGACCATGCCCTTGGCGGACTTGACCTTCTTGGTCCAGCTCATCTCGGAGACGTGCACCAGTCCCTCGATGCCGGGTTCCAGTTCCACGAATGCGCCGTAGTCGGTGATGGAGACGACCTTGCCCTTGACCGAAGCCTGGATGGGGTAGCGCTCCTCGACGGAGAGCCAGGGATCCGGGAACTTCTGCTTGTAGCCCAGGCTGACCCGCTCGGTTTCCTTGTCGTACTTGAGCACGGCCACTTCGACCTTGTCGCCCACCTGGAACATCTCGCTGGGGTGGTTGAGCCGGCCCCAGGACATGTCGGTGATGTGCAGCAGGCCGTCCACACCGCCGAGGTCGACGAAGGCGCCGTACTCGGTGATGTTCTTGATGGCGCCCTCGACCAGCTTGCCTTCCTCGAGGCCCGCCAGGGTCTCTTCCTTCAGGCTCGCGTTGATGGT
>CAIXHJ010000132.1 GCA_903919165.1 uncultured Holophagaceae bacterium | reverse complement strand
CCTATCGGCACACGATAGGCCCAATGTTTTCAATCCAGGTTTTCAGAATATACCAAAATAGTGGCTAAAAATTTCGCTGATGGTATTGTATTTTCTATTGCGTGACATATCTTAGTCTCAAGATGTTCATCAAGCGGAGTGTCAGCAAACGGGGCGACAAGACCTACGTGAGCCACCTGCTCGTGGAATCCGTGGTGACTCCGGCCGGGCCGCGCCACCGCACCATCTGCAACCTCGGGAAGATGGATCCCGGCCCCAAGGAAGACTGGCTGGAATTGGCCGAACGCATCCAGGCGGCGCTGGGCGGCCAGGACGGGTTGTTCCCCGATGCCCGGGTCGACCAGGCGGTACGCCGGGTTCGCGAGCGGCAGGCCAAGGTTGGCGTGGCCGAGCCGGAAACCGAGTCGCCCCTGACCGGCGAGATGGCCATCCCGGACACCGTGGCGGTAAAGCCCTCCGGGGTGCGGACCCAGGACCTGCGCGAGGCTGGGCCGCTGCACGTGGGCCACCAGATGTGGCAGCGACTGCAACTGGACGCGATCCTCAAGGCGGTCAAGCTGGCCGCGCCGGCCCGGCTGCTGACCGAGGTGATGACTCTGAACCGGTTGGTCCATCCCTGTTCGGAACTGGCGATGGTGGACTGGGCCAAGCGGGCGGCCGTGGCCGATGTCCTGGGCGTGGACACCGACAAGCTGAACGAGGACCGGTTCTACCGGAACATGGACGAACTGCATGGGCATCGGGTGGAGATCGAGACGGAGCTGCACGCTCGGGAGAAATCGCTGTTCAACCTGCAGGGCCAGTTGCTGCTTTACGATCTGACCAACACCTACTTCGAGGGCGAGGTCCTGCAGACACCCAAGGCGAAGCGGGGCCACAGCAAGGAGAACCGCACGGACTGCAAGCTGGTGGCCATGGGTCTGATGCTGGACGGTGACGGGTTCCCCATTGGCCACGAACTGCATGACGGCAACACCATCGACGGAACCACCGTGAAGGGCATGCTCGACGCCCTGGAACAGCGCACGGGGGTGGTCGGCGGGGCCACCGTGGTGATGGACCGGGGTTTCGCCAGCGCCGACAACCTGAAGCTGGTGCGCGAGCGGCAGCACCACTACCTGGTGGCGGGATTCCAGAACCAACGGGGGCCTCTCCTGGCCGAATTTGAGGACCTGGAAGGCTGGGCGGAGCTGGAGCCGAGCGCCATGAAGGTGCCGATCCGGATCAAGCGGATCGAGCGCGGCGGCGAGGCCTTCCTGCTGTGCGTAAGCCCAGCAAGGGCGGAGAAGGACCGGGCGATCCGCGAGCGCCAGGAGAAGCGCCTGGTGAAGGATATGGGGGCCCTGGCCGAAACCGTCCGAAAGGCCGAGGAAGCGGGCCACTCCATGGCGGACAAGGAGTTGGGCGAGCGCATCGGCCGCCTGCGCGAGCGCTACCCGCGGGCCAACCGCTACTACGTCATCGAGCGGGAGGACGGGCAACTGGCCTGGAGCGTCCGCACTGAGAAGCGGGCGCGGGCGGTGGAACTGGACGGCGCCTACTTCCTGCGGACTTCCCGGCTGGACCTGGATCCCGAGGCGATCTGGCGCAGCTACATCACCCTCACCCGCGTGGAGAGCGCGTTCCGGGACCTGAAGGGGACCCTGGACCTGCGTCCCATCCATCACCGCAAGGAGATGCGGGTGGAGACCCACATATTCCTCTGCGTGCTGGCCTACCACCTGCAGGTGGCGATCGAGCGAACCCTGCAGGCGGCCGGGGACCATACCAGCTGGGAGGTTCTGCGGGAGGAACTGCGAACCCACCAGATTGCGACCACCACTCTACCCACGGCGGACGGCCGAACGCTGGCGATCCGCCGGGGCAGCATCCCGGAACGGAGGCCGAGGGAGATCTACCGTCTCCTCGACCTCGATCCGGAACCCATGAAGCCGATCAAGGCCTGGGTCTGAGACCAACCGCCGCGAGCCCGTTTCTAGTCACTAAAAACGGGACTCGGGATTGGTAACAAAGCTAGTTAGCGACTTTCGTGCGGAACCCGGGTTAGTTGGCTGGCCCCGCTTGCGCAGCGGATAGTTGCTCATCTTCCTTTTGACGCCTCGGGGGTTCTGACGGGATCGGCTGGAGACTACAGGCTCATCCAGGAGTTCCAGCAACACCCGTTCATGAAAGGCGGATCTGT
>CAIXHJ010000131.1 GCA_903919165.1 uncultured Holophagaceae bacterium | reverse complement strand
CCCCCATCCCCCGCCGCGCCACCCGGCCCACCCACGGCAGCAAGCTGCGCCGGGTGGCCGCCAAGAAGCTAACCGGCGCGCGCAAGCAGGACCGGCGGTCCAAGGACTGGGATTAGATTGACTGGGTAGGCCAGTCCCGGAGCCGCTAGCCCAAGTTCCGTACGCACGTCCCCAATTGGGCCTACCTGAGCAAGGTAGGCCCAATGTTTTCATGAACGGATTTCAAAAAGTGTCAATTTAGGCACTAAATTATTTTCTATAGCTATTGACATTGTTACGTTGTGACCGATATTAGGGTCACCATGTTCATCAAGCGTACGGTCGCCAAGTATGGGGAAAAGACCTACGTCAACCACCTGCTGGTTGAATCGGTGAACACGCCGGCCGGCCCCCGCCACAAGGTGATCTGCAACCTCGGCCATATGGATCCGGGCCCCAAGGAAGAGTGGCTCGACCTCGCGGATCGGATCCAGGCCGCATTGGGTGGCCAGCCCTCGTTGTTCCCGGATCCCCGGGTCGAGGATGCGGTGCGCCGGGTGCGCACGCGCCAGGCCAAGCAAAGCCAGCTGGAGGTCGCAGCCGAGGAGCCGCTGGCCGGCGAGACCGCCGTGCCCGAGGTGGTGCCGGTGAAGACCTCCGGCGTGCAGATCCAGGACATCCGGGAAGTGGGGCCGCTCCACGTGGGGCATCAGATCTGGCAGCGGCTGGAACTGGATGCCGTGCTCAAGGCCGTGGGGCTGTCGAACCGGGCGCGGCAGCTGACCGAGGTGATGACCCTGAACCGGCTGATCCACCCGGCCTCGGAACTGGCGATGGTCGACTGGGCGGGCCGGGTTGCCATCGCCGACGTGCTGGCCACCGATCCCTCAAAACTCAACGAGGACAAGTTCTACCGGAACCTGGACACGTTGCACGGCAAGCGGGTCGAAATCGAGCGGGAACTCCACGCCCGAGAGAAGTCGCTGTTCAATCTGCAAGGTCAACTGCTGCTCTACGACCTGACCAACACCCACTTCGAAGGCCAGATGGAGGCGACCCCCAAGGCCAAGCGCGGACATAACAAGCAGATGCGCACCGACTGCAAGCAGGTGGCGATGAGCCTGATGCTCGACGGCGACGGTTTCCCGATCGGCCACGAGATCTACGACGGGGCCACCATCGACGGGACCACGGTGGGGGCCATGCTGGATGCCCTGGAACAGCGCACGGGCATTGAAGGCGGGCTCACGGTGGTCATGGACCGCGGCTTTGCCAGCCGGAGGAACCTGGAATTGGTCCGCTCGCGCAAGTATCACTACCTGGTGGCCGGGTTCCAGAATCAGCGCGGGCCGCTGCTGGGCGAGTTCGAGCAGCTGGAAGGCTGGCGCGAGCTGGAGCCCAGCGCCATGAAGCTGCCGATCCAGATCAAGCGGATCGAGCAGGACGGGCTGGCCTACCTGCTGTGCGTGAGCCCGGCCCGGGCCGAGAAGGACCGGGCGATCCGGGAACGCCAGGAGAAGCGGCTCCTGAAAGACCTGGAGAAGCTGGGCGAGCGGGTGCGCCAAGGCCTGGAGAAAGAGCATCCCCTGACCGATGCGGATCTGTTCGAACGGGTGGGCCGGCTGCGGGAACGGTATCCCCGGGCGGCCCGTTACTATGCGATGGAGCGCCAGGGCGGCCTCCTGGTCTGGCCGGTGAAGGAGGCCCTGCGGGCCCGGGCGCAGGAACTGGACGGCGCCTATTTCCTGAAGACCTCACGCACGGACCTGGAAGCGGCGGAGATCTGGCGAACCTACATGGTGCTCTCCCGCGTGGAAGCGGCCTTCCGCGACCTCAAGGGGACGCTGGACATGCGTCCGGTCTACCACCGCAAGGAGACCCGGGTGGAGACCCACATTTTCCTGTGCGTCCTGGCCTACCACCTCCAGGCAGCCATCGAGCATCTCCTCCAGGGCGCAGGGGACCACACGAGTTGGGAAACCCTGCGCGAAGAACTCAGCACCCACCACGTCGCCACCGTGGTCATGCCCACGGCAGATGGCCGAAAGATCGCCATCCGCCGCGGCAGCATCCCCGAGCAGCGGCCCAGGGAGATCTACCGTCTCCTGGGCATCCCGGGCGACCCGATGAAGCCGATCAGGACCTGGGTCTGACGAGGCCAGGTTCCGGCCCGATAGGGACTAATTTCGGTCCTCTGGATTGGAAACAAAGCTGGTTAGTGACTTTCGTGCGGAACCCGGGCTAGCGCAAATACTGTTCGGTTAGACTGCGGCATTGATTTTCCGCTTCGTCTTACCGTGGGGCCTGGGTTCGACCACGATCGCGATCACCGGCTCCAGCCGCAGGTTAGTTGGCTGGCCCCGCTTGCGCAGCGGATAGTTGCTCATCTTCCTTTTGACGCCTCGGGGGTTCTGACGGGATCGGCTGGAGACTACAGGCTCATCCAGGAGTTCCAGCAACACCCGTTCATGAAAGGCGGATCTGT
>CAIXHJ010000130.1 GCA_903919165.1 uncultured Holophagaceae bacterium | reverse complement strand
CTTGCCAATCGGCAGGTAGGCTTCATCCAACCGACTCAGCACCGGCACGGTATTCCGTGCCTCCAACTCAGCCTGTTCGACCCCCAGGGTGAGGCTGGCCACCACCTGGCGGCGCAGCATCAGGTCCGAGGCCAGGCGCTCGCCCCGGGAGCGGATGCCGGGGTCGGGGCTCTGGGCGAAGTTCACATGGGTGCGGGCGAAGGCTTCGAGGTCCTGCCGGGCTTGTTCTTCTTCCTGCCGGACCTGGCCCAGGCGTTCGTGGGCATAGGCGGCCTTGGCGGTGCCTTGGGTCTGGATGCGGGTCTTCAGTGCCAGATTCAGGTACCCGGTGACGTGGTTGGCGAGCTGCTGGGCCAGCTCGGGACTGGGGGCCTCGGCGCTGATGCGGAGGACGCCGGTCTTCAAGTCCCGCTTGGCCTCGACCCACTCCATGACCGTCTTGAGGGCCGATTCCCGTTTCTTGGGGTTATCCACTGCCAGGAAGGCCGCGAGGGTCTGCCTGCGGGCCTGAGGGGTGCCGAAGTACCAGGCCCGGTAGGTGAAGGTGTACTCGGTATCCAGGAGACGTTCCGCCATCCACCGGCTGACCACGATGTCGGTGTATTGGGCCTCCTCGTCGACCTGGCCAAGACCGGCCCCGCCCAACAGGCCCGTCACAGCGGAGAGGGCCGCCAGGGGGCCGCTGGACGCAGCGCTCTTGGGCAGCACCAGGGTCTCGGATTTGTAGCGGTTGGGCAGGGTCAGCGTGTATGCGGCGGTGAGCAGGCCTGCCGCCAGGCCCCAGGCCAGGGCCGTCTTCAGGGTCGGGTCTTTCTGGAGGAGGTCTCGCAGGCCCATGTCCCTACCTATGCACGGCGCTGTAGATGATGGCGAGGGGCATGATGGCCTGGAGGTTGTCCTGCCAGGTGGTGTTCACGCGGAACCGCTGAGGCACCAGGATGGCGTCGCCGGGTTCCACGACTTGGCCCTCCACCCAGCCGTCGAGGATGCGGCCATCGGCCTTGAGGAGGCGCACCTGGCCCGTGTCGGCGTTGCGGGTGACCCCGCCGGCCAGCTTGATGACATCGCGCACCTTGTCGCCGGGCTGCACCTGGAAGCTGGCGAAGGGGCTGGCCACCTCGCCAACGATGTAGGCGCTTTCCGTCTTGCGGGGAATGATGATCTGGTCCCCATCGCGCAGAACCACATTCCGGTGGGCATCGCCCCTGAGCGCCGCCTCCACATCCACCACCATGCGGTTGGTCGTTCCCGTGAGCAGGCCATGCATGATGGGGCTCGCCAGCAGGGCGCTGGTGGTCTTGTCGCGCTTGGTTTCGTTGAGGCGCTGGAGGACCTCGTTGAGGCCCTGGGCCGTGGGATCCTGTTTGTTGACGCCCGTCTTCTCGATATCCCCGGGGGCCAGGTCGCGATCTTCGAGGGCGTTTCGGAGGAAGATCGCCCCCTTGGGCATGGCTTCATCGGTGAGGCCCCCGGCCCGCTCGATGATCTGGCTCAAGGTGACCTTGGGATCGGTGATCACATAGCCACCGGGCCGCTTCACCTGGCCGGAAACGGTGATGGTGCGGTGGGGACGGAAACCGGGAATCTCGTAGAGGGTGATCTGATCGTAGGGCTGGAGCCGGGGATTGGCGGCCTCGTCGTCGAGACCAGGGGCGGTGCGGTGCTCGGTGAAGAGCAGCTTCGAGAGATCGAGCTTGATCACTGTTCCCGGCTGGCCATCGGGCCCCATGTGGGCCAGTTCCGCGTAGTAGCGGTCGGCATTGAGCCTGGGCACGCCCGCCAGGAAGATGAGGTCGGTGGCGCGCATGCGTTCATGCCAGTCGTAGGTTCCGGCCTTGGTGAAGGGGCCCAGCACCGTCACCTTGCGCTTGAGGCGCAGGTCCTCCATGGCGTAGAGCTCCACCTTGTCCCGGGGCTGGAGCAGGAGGTTCTGGGCGGGGTCCTTCTTCAGGGCGCGGGCCACATCAAAGGCGTACAGGTCCGTGGTGCCATCATCCTGGGTGCGGATGATCTGGCCCCGGCCCAGGTAGGTATCAGGCTGGATCTGCTCGGGCGTCATGAGCAGGTCGGCCACATGCAGGCCGGGGGTATAGGCGAAGGTGCCTGGGACCTTCACATGCCCGGTGACTTCGACCAGGCTGTCGGTCCAGTCCGCCCGGGGCAGGGCCCGAAGCAGGTCGCCCTGGAAGAGCTGTTTGGCCTTGAGCGCTTCAGCCTCGAGGGGCAGGTTCTCCACGTGGATGAGGCCGTTGGCATCCCGCCGCTGCAGGGTGAGGAGGCTGGGATCCGCCATGGGCTGAAGGCCACCGATGTACAAGACGGCATCGTTGGCACTCTCGCCGGGTTTCAGTTCCACGAGCACCGCTGGCTGGTCCTTGCCTGGAGCGGAAGTGGCCCCGCGCACACTCGGCTGGTCCTTGCTCTGGGCGGAGGTG
>CAIXHJ010000129.1 GCA_903919165.1 uncultured Holophagaceae bacterium | reverse complement strand
GTTGGCGCGGGCCCACGATCTGACGTTGTTCAGCCGCCTGGATGGCTACCGTCCCGAGCTTCTGAAGAAGCTGCTGGAAGGCAAGCGGAGCCTCTTCGAGGGATTCACCCACGATGCCTCGGCCATTCCAACGGCCTGGTTCGCCCACTGGAAACCCCGCTTCGAGCGGGACCGGGCGCGCATCCACGCCCATGCCTGGTGGCAGTACCACTTTCGCGGCACCGATGGCGCCCAGGTGGTGAAGGATGTGAAGGCCCGGATCCAGAGCGAGGGACCGCTCAGGTCCTCGGACTTCGAGCATCCAGAAAAGCGTGGTCCCTGGTGGGGCTGGAAACCGCAGAAGGCCGCGCTGGATTTCCTCTGGCGCAGCGGTGAACTGATGATCCCCCGCCGCGAGGGCTTCCAGAAGGTCTACGACCTCACGGAGCGGGTGCTGCCGGAGCACCACACTTTGCCCTGCCCCGGCCCCGCCGAGTACCTGGAATGGATCTGCCGCACCGCCGCTGAACGGCTCTGGGTCTTCACGCCGAAGGAACTGGCCGACTTTTGGGACGCCATCGAGGCCTCGGAAGCCAAGGCCTGGTGCGTCGCCGCGGAAAAGGCCCGGCGCATCGTCCCAGTGAACGTCGAAAGCGCCGACGGCCAAATCCGGCCCGCCTTCGCCCTGGCGGACTGGGAAACCCGGCTCCCCCGGTTGCCGGAGCCGCCGGAACGCATTCGCCTGCTGTGCCCCTTCGATCCCATCCTCCGCGACCGCACCCGGGCCCTTCGCCGTTTCGGCTTCGACTATCACTTCGAGGCCTTCGTGCCTGAACCCAAGCGGCAGTACGGGTACTTCGTCATGCCCATCCTCGAAGGCGATCGCCTGGTGGGTCGACTCGACCCCAAGCTCCACCGCGACCACGGATTGCTGGAGATCAGGGGCCTCTGGTGGGAGCCAGGCGTCAAGGCGACCAAGGCGCGAAAGCGAGGATTGGATGAGGCATTGGAGCGTCTGGCGGCCTTCGTGGGGGCCGATGAGGTGGACCTGCCATGACCCGACACTCTGACTACTGGGACCGCCTCTACCGGGATGAGGGCCGCCCCGGCTGGGACATGGACGCGGCCACGCCCCTGGTGCGCGAACTGCTGGACCTGGCCCAGCCCTTCGGCCTGCGGCAGGGTTGTGACCTCGTGGTGCCCGGTTGCGGATATGGTCACGATGCGGCGGAGCTGGAGGCTCGAGGGTTCGTGGTCACGGGACTGGATTTCGCCCCCCTGGCCATCCTGGGCGCCATGCACCGCTACGGTGGCCGGGTCACCTGGTCCCAGGCGGACTGGTTCACCACGCACCTGGGACCCTGGGACGCCATCTTCGACCACACCTGCTTCGTCGCCATGGATCCAGCCAGGCGCCCAGACTACGTGGGGGCCTGTGCAGAACACCTGCGGACTGGAGGCCTTTGGATGGCCGCGCTCTTCCATGATGTGAAGGGACGACCGGGCCCACCCCACGCGCTCCCCATGACGGAGATGCGCCACCTCGTGGAGGCTCGCTTCGAGGTGCTGCACCTGGCGGAGGCAACGGAAAGTCACCCGCGCCGCGCCGGCAGGGAGTACCTGATGATGGCGCGGACGCGCGTGTAGAATGGCGTCATTCCACCGGAGCCAATCCATGCGCGTGAAGACCCTTCTCTCGCTGTTTGCCTTGTCGACCCTATCCTTGGCCGCGCAGGACCTGGTGCGCCTCGGCAACCTGAAGTTCGCCCACTACGGGGCCGTCTCCTACATGAAGGAACTGGCGCCGAAGTACAAGCTGAAGATCGACGAGAAAGTGTTCCCCAAGGGCATCGACATCAACCCGGCCATCGTGGCCGGTGAAATCGACGCCAGCGCGGCGGCCCTGGACGCGGCCATCGCGGGCCGGGCCGCTGGCGTTCCCATCTATGTGGTGGCGGGCTTCGCCCGGGGTGGCGCGCGCATCGTGGTGGCCGTCGGTTCCGGGATCAATTCTCTGAAAGATCTCAAGGGCAGGAAGGTGGGCGTGGCCCGGGGCGGCGCTCAGGAATTGTTGCTGCTGGCGGAGCTGGCCAAGGCCGGCCTCACCTGGTCCGACAAGCCGGGCAAGGACGTGCTGGTGCTCTACCTTCCCTTCGCCGACCTGAACCAGGCACTCATGGCCAAGAACATCGACGCCATGTGCCAGTCGGAGCCCTACAGCTCCCAGGCCATCAACCGGAAGTTCGGTGTGGAACTCCTCAAGCCCTACGACACGCCCCTGGGCGAGCCCATCCGCGCCCTGGTCATCACGGAGAAGCTCTACAAGGAGCGCCACGACGTGGCCCAGCGCTTCCTGCTGTGCTTCGTGGAAGCCACCAAGAAGTTTATCGACGAGCCCAAGACCGCGGAGAAGTTCGTCCGCGAAGTGATGTTCAAGAACCAGATCAGCGCGGACGACTACCAGGACGCCATCGGCAACTCGCCCTTCAGCTACGACATCAGCGTGGCCCACGTTCAGCTCACCACGGACCTCATGTTGAAGTACGGCGTGGGCAAGATGGCGAATCCGCCCAAGGCCGTGGACTGGGTGAAGCTGGACCTGCTCACCGAGGCCAAGAAACAGCTGAAGGTAAAGTAGGCATGAAAAAGGTCCGGCACGCCGCCTCCGGCATCCTAGTCCCCCTGGCGGCCCTGGCCTTCTGGCAGCTGCTGTCCTCCATGGGCTGGGTGAACGCCACCATCCTGCCCTCGCCTCTGCAGGTGCTCACCAAGTGGTGGGCCTACCTGCGGCCCCTGGAGGCCTTCGATCCCGCCCAGGGCTCGTACCTGAAATGGTGCCTCTCGGGGGAGCTGCCCCAGGACGCCAGGGGTAGCCTGTACCGCGTGCTGGTGGGCTTCTTCATCGGTGGCGGTCTGGCTCTGCCTCTGGGCTTGGCCATGGGCTACAGCCGGTTGGCCTACGGGCTCTTCAACCCGCTCATCCAGGTCCTGCGCCCCATCCCGCCCATCGCCTACATCCCCCTGTCCATCCTCTGGTTCGGCCTGGGCAATCCCCCGGCCGTATTCCTCATCAGCATTGGCGCCTTCTTCCCGGTGCTGATGAACACCGTGGCCGGCGTGCAGAACGTGGACAGCATCTACCTGCGCGTGGGCCGCAACCTGGGCGCCTCGCGGCTCACCCAGTTCACCCGCATCATCCTGCCCGCGGCCACGCCCTACATCTTCACCGGCGCCCGCATCGGGATGGGCACGGCCTTCATCGTGGTGATCGTGTCGGAGATGATCGCCGTGAATAACGGCCTGGGCTATCGGATCCTCGAGGCCCGGGAGTACCTCTGGTCCGACAAGATCATCGCGGGCATGTTCACCATCGGTCTCTTGGGCCTCGGCATCGACACGCTCATGAGCCGCCTTAGTTCGTACCTGCTCAAGTGGCACCGCGGCCTGGAGCAGGGATGACGGATTCCAGCCACATTTCGATCCGAGACGTTCACAAGGTTTTCCAGAGTGGTAACCAGGAAGTCCACGCGCTGAAAGCCATCGATCTGGAAGTTTCCCGGGGCGAGTTCGTCTGCCTCCTGGGCCCTTCCGGTTGCGGCAAGTCCACCCTGCTCAACGCCGTGGCGGGCTTCAGCCTGCCCAGCTCTGGCACGATCACCGTGGATCAGTCCCTGATCACGGAGCCGGGCCCGGACCGCGGGATGGTCTTCCAGGAATACGCCCTCTTTCCCTGGATGACCGTGGAGCAGAACATCGCCTTCGGCCTCCAGATCAAGCGCACGGCCAAGCCTGCCATCCAGGAGAAGGTGGATGGGCTGCTGGAGTTGCTGAACCTCCAGGACTTCAGGAAGCGCTACCCCAAGGATCTGAGTGGCGGCATGCGGCAGCGCGTGGCCATCGCCCGGGTGCTGGCCATCGATTCGCCCATCATGCTCATGGACGAGCCTTTCGGCGCCCTGGACGCCCTCACCCGCCGAAATCTGCAGGACGAACTGCTGCGCCTGTGGACTGAGCTGAAGAAGACCATCCTCTTCGTCACCCACAGCATCGAGGAGGCCCTCTACCTCGCGGACCGCACCGTGGTGATGACCTACCGGCCCGGCACGATCAAACGGGATCTCATCATCGACCTGCCCCGCCCCCGCGACGTGGCCAGCCCCGCCTTCAACG
>CAIXHJ010000128.1 GCA_903919165.1 uncultured Holophagaceae bacterium | reverse complement strand
GAACCCGAATGCCCACTTGGACGGGCTCCTGATATGACTGAGGGTCCATAGATATCCGGGGACGCATGCGTCCTCGGATATCTATGGACCCTCAGACTCCCCCACTCCATGACCGGGCGGAGCCCGGCCATGGAGTCTAGCGGGAGTTTACTAAATCGCATGGAGTAGCATCCCGGCCGCTGGTCGCAAGTGTTGCGATCAGCGGCCTAAGCTTTATCTATCGTCATTTCAACACGTATATACAAAAGTTTTAAAAGCTTTCCATCCACCATGGTTTGGGTATAATCCGCACTGAATATAATTTTGAATGTCGACATTGACTCATTAACTTATTGGCGTATACATTAGTCCATGGCAAGCCTACAGCCGATCCGAACCAAAGGTCGAACCTACTGGCGCATCGTCGAAAGCCGGCGCATCGATGGCAAACCACGCCCAGTTCCGATCCTCTACATCGGTACTGCCGATACCCTTCTGGAAAAGCTGCTCGAGGGCGGAACTTCAGGTCCTCTGCGCATCCAGTCCTTTGAACATGGCTCCGTCGCCGCGCTCAAGGCCGCCGCCGATCGCCTGGGCCTGGCCGACCTCATCGACCAGCAGGTTCCCGGCCAGTCCCGGGTCGGCCTTTCCGTGGGCCAGACCCTCGTCCTTGCAGCGCTCAACCGGGCCTGCCATCCCTGCTCCAAACGCGCCTTCCGGGAATGGGCCAACAGCACCTCTCTCGCTCGACTCTTTCCCGAGGCGAGCCTCGACACCCTTTCCAGCCAGGTCTTCTGGGACCAGATGGACACCCTCACCGAGGAGGCCCTGGCGCGGATCGAGACGGAATTGGTCCGAGCCACCCTGACGGCCTTGGGCATCACCCTGGACACCCTCTTTTTCGACACGACCAATTTCTTCACCTACATCGATTCGACCAATGACCGGACCCAGCTGCCCCGCCGGGGCCATTCCAAGCAGCACCGCACCGACCTGCGCCAGGTCGGCCTGGGACTCCTGGTCAGCCGGGAGGGCCAGTTGCCGCTGCTCAGCATGGTCTATCCTGGGAATGAAAATGATGTCACCAGCTTCCCCAAAGCCCTCGGACGCCTGCGGGAGCGGCTCCTGGCGCTGGGCCTGCCCCTGGAGCAACTGACCATCGTCTTCGACCGGGGCAACAACTCCCACGACAACTTCAAGTTGGTGGATGAGGGTCCGAATGGCTACGTCGCTGCGCTCTCGCCGGCCAGCGTGGCCGATTTGAGAGACCTGCCGACTTCCGATTACCGAATCCTGGCCGAGGGCGAGTTGGCCGGGCTCCCCGTCTACCGGACCCGGCGCGTCGTATGGGGCGCGGAACGCACGGTCCTGCTGTTCATCAGTGAGGAACTGCTTGAGGCCCAGAGGCGCGGCCTGAGGCAGCAGCTCGCCAAACGGATCCAGGACCTGGAGGCTTGGCGTGAACAACTCGCAAAGCCCAAGTCCGGCCCCAAGGACGCGGCCAAGGCCCTGGCCAAGTTCCAGGGGGGCCAATACCTGAAGGACTTCCTCCAGGTCACCTTCGACCCAGCCAAGACGGGCTCCGACCGCCTCTCCTGGACCATCGACGAGCAGGCCAGGGCCGAAATCGAAATCCATTTCGGCAAGCGGGTGCTCATCACCGACCGCCATGGCTGGACGGACGAGGAAATCCTTTCCGCCTACCGCGGCCAGTCCCAGGCGGAAGCCTCGTTCCGGCAACTCAAGGACGATGAGCATCTGGCCATCCGGCCCCAGTTCCATTGGACCGACCAGAAAATTCGCGTCCACGTCCACGCCTTCATCTGCCTGGCAGCCCTCCTCCTGGCTCGAACCGTCGAGCATCAGGCTCGCCACAGCGGCTGGACAGGAAGCCTCTCTGGACTCCTGGACCGCCTGGCGGGCATCCGCCTGGCAATGGTCCTCCAGCCCACCAAAGGTCGCCCTCGCTGCACCTGGCAGCTTGAGGAAACCGACCCGGAAACGCTCGACCTCTTTGCCAAGCTCGTTCCGCCTTCAGCGTCAGTTTGCTATACACCTGAACAAGCATGAACTAATTGCTGTTTCAGCAATTAGCTCATGCTTTCACCCATGGTTTCCGAACACACCCTAGTCGGTGCCGGACTCCATGCCCGAACGCTGCTGGGCGGCTTCCAGGCCCCTGGGCGCGGGCAGTTCCCCGGCGGTGATGGCCTGGGCCTTGCCGGCGTCGAGCACGCCGATCAGCTTGGCGACCGCGCCGCCCACCAGGCCGATCTGCGCATACTGCTCCAGCCGGGTGCGGGAATCGGCGATGTCCAGGTTGCGCATGGTCAGCTGGCCGATGCGGTCGGTGGGACCGAAGGCCGCGTCCTCCACCCGCTCCATGGACAGCTTCTCGGGGTGGTAGGACAGGGCCGGGCCCCGGGTGTCCAGGATCGAGTAGTCCTCGCCCCGGCGCAGCCGCAGGACCACTTCGCCGGTCACCGCCGAACCGACCCAGCGCTGGATCGATTCGCGCAGCATCAGGGCCTGGGGGTCCAGCCAGCGCCCTTCGTACAGGAGCCGGCCGAGCCTGCGCCCTTCGTTGTGGTAGCTGGCGACGGTGTCCTCGTTGTGGATGGCGTTGAGCAGGCGCTCGTAGGCGATGTGCAGCAGGGCCATGCCCGGGGCTTCATAGACGCCGCGGCTCTTGGCCTCGATGATCCGGTTCTCGATCTGGTCGGACATGCCCAGGCCGTGGCGGCCGCCGATGGTGTTGGCCTCCCGGACCAGGTCGACCGCGGAGCCGAAG
>CAIXHJ010000127.1 GCA_903919165.1 uncultured Holophagaceae bacterium | reverse complement strand
TCCGTGCTCACCGCGGTGATGTTGGTCCGGGCCGGAGTGCTTTCTTTGGCCACCAGGTTGAGCACCTCGCCCCTGCTCTCGGAGCAGATGGCCGCATGCGGCTCGCAGACGAAATCCCCCACCCCCTCCCCCAGCCAGTGGTACCGCCGGGCATAGCGGTTCGACTCGTTCATGCCCTGCTGTACCACCGCCCAGTGGCCTTTCCGGGTAAAGAAGAAACAATGATGGTAAAGCTGATAGCCGTCCTGCAGCGCCGCGCTGTCCACCTTGGCCGACATGCGGCTGGCGTACACCAGGCTGGCGGGATCAATGGATATCTGCGGGCCGAAGCCCTCAATCTCGGACGGGGTCTTGCGGGACGTACGACCCTTGCCACCGGCGATGAACAGCCCCAGGTCCTTCTCCAGCCCCTTCAGGCCGTCCTTGAGCGCGCCGCAGACGGTGGTGGTGACGCCGCTGCTGTGCCAGTCGTAGCCCAGGACGCACCCCAGGGCCTGAAACCAGTAGGGGTCGGACATCTTACGCAGCATCTCCTCCGTGCCGGAGTCGCTCACGATGATGATGGTGATCTCGCGGGCCAGCCGGGACATGCGCTGGAAGAGCCACGGCGGCGCTTTGCCCCAATGAAGAGGCAGGTTGGCTACACCGGTTCTGGAAGCCGAGCCCTGCACGATATCATGCCTCTATGGCCCTGGCAATGACGTCGCCCATCTCCCACGTCCCCACTTTGGTCTTGCCATCCTCCATGATGTCATAAGTGCGGTAGCCGGCCACAAGCGCGTCGAGCACCGCCTTCTCCACCGCCTGCGCTTCGGCCTCCAGGGCCATGGAGTAGCGCAGCATCATGGCCGAGGTCAGAATGGTGGCAATCGGGTTCGCCATGTTCAGCCCCGCCCTCTTGGGCGCGCTGCCGTGAATGGGCTCGTACATGCCAAAGGACTTCACCCCCGCCCGGGGCACCTCGGCCAGGCTGGCAGAGGGCAGCATGCCCATGGAGCCGGCCAGCATCGAGGCCTCGTCGGTCAGGATATCGCCGAAGGTGTTCTCCGTGACCACGACGTCAAAATAGGTGGGTTTCTGGATCAGCCTCATGGCGCAGGCATCGACCAGCATGTTCTCCAACTCCACGTCGGGATAATTGGCGTGAACTTCGGCGGCCACCGTGCGCCACAGCCGCGACGATTCCAGCACGTTGGCCTTGTCCACCGAGGTCAGCTTCCTGCGCCGCGCCATGGCCAGTTCGAAGCCCACCCGTACGATGCGCTCTATCTCCTGCTCGGTGTAGCTCATGCTGTCCACAGCGCGCCTGCCCCCGGCCGTAGTCCAGCGCTTCTTGGGTTTGCCAAAATAAAGGCCGCCGGTCAATTCGCGTATGACCAGCATGTCGACATTGCGCACCACCTCAGGCTTGAGGCTGGTGGAATCCTCCAGTACTTTGAACATCTTGACCGGGCGCAGGTTGGCGAAGAGGCCGAGTTCCTTTCTGATCGCCAGCAGGCCGTCCTCCGGCCTTACCTTAGCCCTGGGGTCGTCCCATTTCGGTCCGCCCACCGCGCCCAGCAGGACGGCATCAGATTTGCGGCAGAGCGCCAGCGTTGCCCCGGGCAGCGCCTCCCCTGTTTTGTCGATGGCGGCGCCGCCGATATGTCCTGTGCTGTACTCAAAGCTGTGCCCGAAGCGCTTTGCCACCTCGTCCAGCACGCGCTGCGCTTCCATCACCACATCGGGACCCACGCCGTCACCCGGCAGTACGGCTATCTTGAATTTCAAGCTATTTAGCTCCCGAGAGTTTCTTTTTTGTATGCTCTACTAACCCGCCCGCCTGGACTATCTGCATCATGAATTCAGGGTAGGCCTTCGAGGTGAAGCTCTTGCCGCTGGACATGTTGGTGATTGTGCCGGAGGCGAGGTCGACTTCCACTGTATCACCGGCCTTGATATCCTCCGCGGCCTCTTCGCATTCCAGCAGAGGC
>CAIXHJ010000126.1 GCA_903919165.1 uncultured Holophagaceae bacterium | reverse complement strand
GAGGAGGACGTGATGGTTGGCGGGGCCGTCGAATGGCCCGAACAACCCAACATCGTGAGGCCCAAGGCACCGCCGATCAGGCAAGGCAAAACAATCCTGTGGACCAGACGCATGTCGGAACTCCTCATTTCAACGGAGGGCTGCCTTGATCAACGATGTCCCGACAGGCGCATTGGTTCCAAATCAGGCCGGAATTCCGCGGGTGCCTAGCGGTGCCAGCCAGGTGCCAGACCTCGAGAAAAACCACCGCCACCCCGGAAGCCCGCGCCTCGACCAAAGCCACCATAGGAGCGACTGACGCCGTTCCATCGCCCTCCGCCCCAGTAGGCTCGACCGCCCCATCCATAGGACCGGTAGGGGCCGCCGAAGCCGTACCAGTGGCCCAGTCCGACCCCGTACCAGCCGAAATAGCGAGGACCGAAGAGCCCGAAAAACGGCATGGGTCCCCAGCCCCAGAGCCAGGGGGCGACCACCCAGCACCACCCGGTTTCCGGGTAGTAGACATACATGTTGGGCGTGGAGCCATCCGGCGGCAGATGCGTGTACTTGTCCCCATACGGCATCCACACCCACCCGTACTGGGCGGTGTAGACCCACTGACCATCCTGGGAAGACTTCTGTTGGGAGGAGCCCTGGGGCTGTTCAGAGGGAGGCTTGGGGAGCACCGCCGGAGGCGGGGGAGGCGGGTTGGTGGGTGCCGGAGTGGCGGGATCAACTGGAGGAGTGGCCTGCGTGCTGGATCTGACCGGGGTCCTGTCCGGATCCTGTGCCACCGCAGCCACCGAAAGGTTTGCAAGCGTGGTAAGCATGACCAGGGTGCTCTTAAGGGTCTTCATGGATGCACCTCCTGTGGCATTAGACACCGATAGAGCCGGATTGGTTATATCGGTCATGTACTCAAAATAATTGGAAGCCCCCTGGATTCAAGGCCTGCTATTCCATCTCGAAGGAAAGGTAGGACAGCTTCCCATCCCGCTCCACCTGGAGGGCCACGGCATCCCCTGGCTTGAGGGCTCGGACTGCCTTCTTGAGGGTTTCCAGGGAATCGATCTGAGTCTGGTTGATGGACCGGATGACATCTCCCGCCTTCAGACCGGTCTCGGCGGAGGTGGCGTCTTTAATGCGCGCACCCACCATGACACCAGAATCGCTCCGCAGATGAGGCATGACCTTGCGAATATTCTCGTCGATGTCCGCACCAATGATGCCAAGCCTTCGCACGAGGCCTTTGTCGGACATGGCCAGTTCGCCTAGCTGGTCCGTGGGCCGGGTGGACTCCTTGGCCAGAATCTCCAGGGTGTAGGTTTCCTCTCCATGCAACAGCTTGAGGGTCACGGGTTGATCAATGGGGTGGACGAACACGGACCTCATGAGTCCGGGAAGGCCGTAGATCGGGTGTCCATCAAACGAATCGATGATGTCCCCGGGTTCCACGCCCGCGGCCTTGGCGGCGCCGTCCGGATCCACGTCGGCGATGATGACGCCCCAGTCCCGGGGAAGCTTGAGGCCCGCCGCCAGTTCAGGCGTGATGGGCTGGGGGATGATCCCGGCTTCGATCCGGCGCACGCGGCCGTACTTGCGCAGACTCTCGTAGACGAACTTAACGGTCTCGGCCGGAATGGCGAACCCCAGTCCCTCGCTGCCTCCCGAGCGGGTCAGGATGAAGGCGTTGATGCCCAGCAGGGAACCTTCCGCATTCACCAGCGGGCCTCCACTGTTGCCTGGATTGATGGGGGCATCGGTCTGGATGAAGGCCATCGGGAAGGCATTCTCGACCTGGCGCTCGGCGGCGCTGACCACGCCCATGGTCACGGAACTGGTCAACCCCTCCGGGCTGCCAATGGCGAAAACAAGCTCGCCTTCCTCGGCCAGGCTCGCTTTCTCCAGGGACAGGACCGGGAGGTCGGTGGCCTCGATCTTCAGCAAGGCCAGGTCGACGTCCGGCTGACTGCCGATCACCTTGGCATCGAAAATCCGTCTGCGGATGGAATCTGGGGCGGAGGGCTTGGTGCCCTGGATCGTCGGGAGCATCACCCTGACCCGCTGGGCTCCGTGGATCACATGTTCGTTGGTGAGGATGAAGCCTGAGGGATCCACGATGATCCCCGAGCCAAGGCTGTGCTGGCGTTCGACGACTGCGGCCTCGGTCCGGTTGCCGTCCTCGGGTAGACCGAAACCGGCGACCCGGATCTGCACGACCGCCGGGGATACCTGCGCAAGGATCTGCGCCATGTCAGCGTTCAGTTTCTGGATGACGCCCCCCCCGGAAGCGCCGCCAATGACGGGTTTCGGATGTGAAACGGCCTGTCCCTGGGCTGCGGCACAGGTAAGCAGCCACAGGGGACAAGCCAATGCCTGCCATGTGAACCAGCTCATCGGTGTCCTCCTCTTCCCGAGCATGCACTTCCTGGTGGGTGCCTTCTAGCCCGACCAGGATCATCATCCCGGGCTTCGCCACTCCCAGAGCACGTTCGCGATCGCCCAACTCTCGTGGTGAGCCGCCAAGTGGACGAAGGCCGTCCACGGACCCAGGTCCACCCGTGCGCTGCCACTCCGGCCCTGGACATCCAACACCCACACGTCGGTTTCGGAAATGCGATCCCGGACGGCCTTCCCGAGCAGGGACTGGACCCCGATGATCTGTTGCAGGGCCTCGGAGCTGGTCGGGGTCTCCAATCCCAAGATGTGTTTGGCGAGGCCTGGATGGAGGTAGGCGAACATAGCCTCCGTATTCCCATCGAGCCAAGCCGTGGCCCAGAGCTGGACCACCTTGACGATGCCTTCGGTAGCGGGGGTCGGCCGGGAGGACACCTCCGTCGGCCTGAGCGCAGCCTCTTCGGGCACCTCGACCATGCCCAGGGTTCCCACCAGCAGTAAGGATGATTTCAAAGTGCCCCGTGGCATGGCGCCCTCCGGTTTCAGCAACAGACCCTGAAACGGAGGTGAGGTTGAAGAGGCATTGGTTCCCGGGGCGTGGGTTCAGGCGTCTCCGTATACCGGAATCACATGGATGGCGGTGGCCTTCACGAGGGCGGTGACCGAATCTCCCACGCAAAGGCCCAGGTCCCTGCAGGCCCAGGTCGTCACCAAAGCTTCCAGGGGGAATCCACAGTCCAGGCGCACCCTGGCGAGGGCGCCCCGGATCTCCAGCTCCACGATCCTGGCCGGGAGGTGGTTGCGCGAACTGACGGGCGCTCCGCCCACACGCTCCAGGGCGACGCCCTCGCTGCGGATGCAGAGGCGGGCCTGGCTGAATTCGCCTCCGGGATCTGGCGCAAAGAGCAGGGCGCTTCCCACCTCCAGGCACAGCAGCCCCTCCCTCCGTCCCGCCACCCGGGCGCGGACCACGGATTCAGAACCGACCTCGTCCAGATCCGTGGCGAAGCCCGTCATTACGTCCTCGGGACGGCCATCCTGGACGATGCGGCCCGCATCCATCCGGAGCATGCGGTCACCCAGACTCAGGGCCTCG
>CAIXHJ010000125.1 GCA_903919165.1 uncultured Holophagaceae bacterium | reverse complement strand
TGGCGCCCTGGGTGATAGCCACCAGCACGAAGGCATTGTAGGTGAAGCTGGTGCTGGTCTGGTTGCCCCCGCCACCCTTGCCAGTGCTCTGGGTGGTGGTGTGGGGCGTGGCCACGAAGCCGTTGTAGAAGACCAGATTGCCCTTGGCCCTGAAGGTGCCGTAGCCAAGGGGTAGCACCGAGCCGTAGAGGCTGGTCTGGACCTGAATCCCGGCGTACCGGGTGTCCACGCTCGCGGTGTTGTGCTTGCCGCTCATGCCGTCACCTCGGAGCTGGGCCACATCGACCAGACGCCCACCTGGGCCTCGCGCAGGATGTGGTTGCGCAGGCCCTCATCGAGGACCACGCCCAGGCGGATGTAGCTGTGGATGATCTGGGGCCACGCCAGGACGACGGCCCCGTGGGAGATCGCCTTGTCGAAGCGGTAGAGGACGATGTCCCCCGGCAGCGGGGCCCGGTCGACCTGGTGGGCGTAGCGCTCCACATTGGCCAGATAGCGCTCCTCCTCCCGGTGCTGGTGCCAGTCGTGGGGGTAGTCCTCGATCTCGGTGTGGGGGATGACCCCGGCGCCCTCGAAGACCTCGGCCAGGAACATGCCGCAGTCCACCCCGGCGCCCATGACACGCCCCTGGTGGGCGTAGGGGGTCCCAAGCCAGCAGAGGGCCTCCTGGACCACGGTCAGGCGCTGCTGCTGCTCTTCCATGGGCAGGTGCTCGATCAGGGCCAGGGCGGCCAGCATCACGTCGGCGATCATCGAGTCGTCTCCGGGGCAGGCACCCAGGGGCAGCCGCGGTAGGCCGTCGAGTTGGCGTACTTGGTGCCGCAGGTGGTGAACTGCTTGTCGCACCCGGGCGTGATGGTGAATGTGTCCCCATTGCTGGGTGTAGCCGGGAGCGGGGTCACCAGGGTGATGATGCCGCCGCTGGTGAAGCCCGAGATCGCCCTGGTGGCCCCGGAGCAGGCCCCACTGGTCATGGTCAGGGTGCCCAGGTTGAAGTAGCCGGTCGCCTGGGCCAGGCCTGAGGCCGTGAACCCGGTGGCGCTTGCCCCGCTGCTGATGGAGCTGGCCGCTGTGAGCCCCGCGAGGCTCTTGCCGCAATTCACGTCCCCGAAGGCATTTGCGCAGGCAGCCTGGATGACCGTGCGGGGCATGGGCCGGTTTAGGAGCTCATTCAGACCCTTCACGGTCAGGACTACGGTGGAAGTGGTTGGAGAGACCCCGGCCACGTTGCCCTGGAAGATCACCACGGAGCCCAGGGAGGTATCGCCCCAGCCGGCCGGGCCCATCGGCACCCACTCGACCAGGATCTGTGCCCCGTCGAAGCCGCCGTTGTGGGCGAAGAGGGGCACGCTCACCCCGCTGATCCGGGCCGACTGGCCGCCGCTCAGGGTGATGTCGCAGGTCTGGACCTCAGTGCCCCGGGTGTGCCGGATGTTGCCTCGGCTGATCAAAGGCTGGGTGCCGTTGTCGCTGGCGCAGGTGAACAGGTTCCCGTTCACCGTGAGGCTCATGTCGCAGCTTGTCCATCGGTAGATGGCGCCGCCCCGAAGGGTGAGGGTGTAGCAGTTGGCCACCAGGAAGGTAGCGCCCGAGTTGAGTGCGGAGATCAGGGCCCCAGAGGCGGCGCGCATCACTTCACCGAGATCAGTTTGAGGACGGCATTGCCCCAGACCAAGCCGCAGAGCTGCTCCATCTGGAACTCGTCCATGTCGAATCGCACGCGCCGGTAGTAGGCCCCTGACCAGGTCAAGGTGGCAGCCGCGCCAGGCTGGGTGACCCAGGTGACCAGGCCGTTGCTCAGGGTGTAGTTGGTCGTGACCACCTGCAGGGTGCCGTTCACGTAGAGGCTCGGCGTCCCGTTCAGGTCGTAGATCGGGAAGCCCTCGATGTCCTTGAGCTGGTTGGTCTGCCCCGCCAGGCCGGTGCCAGTCCCGAAGGAGGTCAAGGCCGCGGCGTTGCTGTAAGGGTCGGTGTAAAGGAAGCTGTCCCACTTGCCCAGCACGCTCTGGTAGAAGGCCTGGATGGTGGCCATCTCGTTGGTGGCGGTCTGGGCGCTGAACCCGAGCACCCGGGCGAAGTTCAGGGGGATCTCATAGCGCCACCGGGGGCTGCTCTGGAAGCTGGCCCGGGTTTCCTTGCCGCTGGCACTGGTCTGAACCATCGTGGACCACACCGGGATGCGCTTCACGCCGATCCCGATGCCCATCAGGCTGCTGGGGAAGATGAAGCCGCTCACCCGATCCTCCCGTTGCGCACGGCCTGGTGGAGCACGTCCCGCAGGCCGCCGATGTTGTTTTTCAGGGCATGGTTGAAGCTCTGGGCGTCCATCGCGTGGATGTGGATGGCCTGCCCGCCACCTCCACCCCCTCCGGAGGCCATGTTGCGGACAGACTCAGCCAGCGGGGCGGGCAGCACCATCTCGTTCTTGTGGATCATGGCCACCTGGTCGCTGGGGACGCGGTCCCAGCCGCCCTCAGCCGATGCGAGATGGGAGCCAATCCCGATCACGGCAGCCAGAGCGCCAGCAGCCGCCAGGGGGGCCAAGGCTGGGCCAACCACAGGGATGGCAGCGATGGAGGCGAAGGCAGCGGCAGCAGCTTCCCAGGCCTTGATGGCGATGTTCTTCAGGCCCGCCCAGAGCCAGATGGCCACGCTCTTCAGTGCGGCTTCCTCCTCGGTGGCCACGCGCACGGCCCCGGAGGCTTCCGAGGCGGCCGTCTTGGCCAACTCGTGCATGGCCCACTGCATGCCCATCTTGATGACCAGCTGCTCGAAGTTCTGGCCCGCCTGGAGGAGCGCCGTGTGGAGGCCGTCCTTCCAGCTCAGGGTGCCGTTCATCATCTTCTGGATGGTCTGGTCCCAACCAGAGGAGAGGGTTCCCATCAGCGCCATGCGGCTCTTGTAGACGTCCATGTCCTTCTGGAGTTCGAACTTGGCCTGCATCTCCGCAGCAGCGTCTTCCTGGCGGGCCTTCTTCTTGAGGTATTCCTCATTGAGGGCCGCGCACTGCTCCGTGAGGGTCTTCTCCAGGTCAAACGCATGGTTGGCCGTCTTGGAGTCCAGCTCTGCCATCCCCGCCACATACTTTCGGTGATCGTCGAGCATCCGGTCCCGAATCTTCAACTGCTCCACAGGCTTCCCAGCCATGGCGGCAAGCTCGGCACGGTCAGCCTTCTGCCGGGCCTGCTCGATCTCGCCGAGGCCACGCTTCTCGTCCTCGATCATGTCTTCGAAGAGCATCTGCCCGTTGCGATAGAGCTCCTGGTCGGCCTTGTTGATCTGGGAGACCTCGAATTCCTTGGCCTTGACCGCTTCCTGGGCCTTCTCGACGGCGATGGCCCGGGCCTGGTCGATCTCCTCCTTGGTCATGGCCTTTTTAGCCGGCGCCTTGGCCTCGTGCTTCTCGGGCTCGGCAGCCTTGGGCGCCTGGTCGCCTTCCCCGCCCATCGCGGTCCCGACGGCATAACCCAGGTCGTTCTCCTGTGATGCCAGGGAGGCGATGAAGTTCGTCCATCCAGCGGTGATGCCCTTCCACATCAAGGCGAAACCGTTCCCAACCTCCTGCGACTTTGACTTGGTCCGGTCCAACTGGGCGTCGATCGCGCCCATGGCCTTCTCGAACTCCTTCGTCGCCTTCTGGGAATCTGCCGTGATGGCATCCCCCAGCTGGTCGTTCACCTTCTTGGCGTCCTCCAAGCTCTCGATGAACCGCCGGATCTGGGGGATCTGCGCAGCGGCCCCGCGGCCAAGCATCTCCTTCGCCAGGATGTTGCGCTTGGTGACGTCGGTTTCCGCCTCGAGGACCTCCAGGGTCCGCTTGATCACCTCGATCGGCCCCATGGCCATGAGGGCGGCCTTGTCCTTGGCGATGCCGTTGGCGACATACATCTCGCTGTTGGTAGCCATGACGCGGGTCAGCCCCGCTACCCAGCCCTGCATCTCCTCGATATTCCCGCCGCTCATCTGCATGGCGACCTTCCACTCGTTCAGCTCGTGGATCGTGGCGCCAGTCTGGAACTCCAGGCCCTCAAAGGACCGGGAGAGCTCGTTGGTGTGCTCGGCGGCCTCCTTGACCCAACTGAACCCCTCCTTGAGCCCCTCGAAGGCGAGCATGGCGGCGCCGACTGCCACAGCAGCCAGGCCCAGCTTCTCAAAAGCCTCGATTGCGCCACCCAAGTCGCCCTTCATGCCTTCGGTGGCAGCAGTGACGGCCTCCTGGCTGTCCTTCATGCCGGTCAGGAGGTTCTTTACATCGGCAGTGAATTTTACTTGGGCTTCGGTCTCGGATGCCATGGTCTACCTCTGAAGCTGCTGAACCCATGCCTGCATCTGCTCAGGCGTCATTACTTCGTGGTCTTCATCCTCTTGGCCGATCCCCATGTAGGCCCGCACCATCAGGTGCATTGGGGGGAAGGCGACCCAGTAGTCGAGGAGGTCTTGGACCTCGGGCCACGAGGTGGCATCCAGTTCGCGGATGGTCCACCCCGTGGTCGTGACGATGAGCCCCGTGAGGCGGCCCCAGCTCAGGGGTTCTGAGGAGCTGGAGCAGTCTCTTCCGGGCGGTGGAAGGTGGCCGTGTAGAGCGCCAGGGCCGCCTGCTGGATCTCCGCCGGGGTGGCGGCGTCGAAGTCGGCGTCTGGCACGGTGAGCCTGAGGAAGGCCACCGCAGCCGCGATCCGGGCGTCGAGGTCCAGGCCAGCAGCAGTGAGGCCGTCGATGACGTCCTTGCTGCTCTTGACCTGGCCGTAGGTGAGGGGCTTGAGGGTCTGACTGAGGAAGGCAACCATGATCAGTTGCCGGTCCAGATGGTGGCCACCTGGCCCGCAGCGTTGGCGCTGCACTCGAAGTCCACGCTCTTCTCCATGAAGCCGCTGTTTTTGAAGGCCAGGGAGAGCTTGGGGATGGTCACCACGGGCAGGAGGATGCCCGAAGCGGAGGCGATGTTGGCGCCCGCAGCTGCAGCCGCGTAGTTGTTGAAGAGGCGCATGCCGAAGGTGGTGTTGGCGCCCATCATCTGGTTGGTCAGGCTGATGGTCGTGCCCACGGCCGCCGCGGTGTAGGAGTAGCTCACCTGGATGATGTGGGTGTTGTCCGTGGCGTTGAAGAGGTAGACGCCCGTGGCCTCGGTGAAGCTGTACTGGCCGGTGGCAGGCGCGGAGGTGACGCGGGTGAGGAACTTGTTGGCCGTGGTGTCGAAGACGCCCAGGTCGGAGACCGTGAGGGCGCCCTTGGAGGTGGTGTAGGTGGCACCGGCCAGAGTGAACTGCTCCGAGACGATCGGTTGCACGCTGCCCACGGCGCTGGTAGAACCCGCCAGGATGGCCTGGATAAGGCCGCCCGCGAAGTAGCCGGTCTTGAACTTCCCGGAGACCTTGAGGTCAGCCTTGGCCTTGTCCACGGCCACCTGCAGATTGCCGATGAGGTCTACGACCTTGTAGGAGACGTCCAGGCTGATGTCCTGGAGGACGGCGACCACCGTGGGGGTCACGGGGGCGGTGAGGTTGGGCGTGAGGGTCAGCAGACCCGTCCCGAAAAGAGGTTGAGACATGGCATTCTCCGAGGGGCCGGGCTGACCGGCAGGAGGTTGAGGGTTAGAAGAGCGACTTCAGGCGAGCCTTCAGCGCCTCCGTTTCGGTGTGCAGGTAGTTGTGGACGGAGGTCTCGACGCGGCCCGAGACGTTGCTGAAGACGTTGGCCCAGAAGACCTCGATCTCCTGGAGGGCCAGGGCGCAGTGCTTGGAGATCTCCTCGGGGATGCCCTCGGCGGCCTGGTCGGGCGCAGGGATCTCCTCCGCATCGGGGCTGGGAATTCCGAAGCCCTGGGTGGGCTCGTCGGCGATCTTCTGTTCGGGCTGGGGCATGTTTGCTCCTAGGAGTAGGCGACTTCGATGGGGATGACAGCCACGCCGAAGTTGCCGTAGGCGCCGCCGTCGTATTCGATCGTTCCGTTGATCACGGTCCACTGGACGTAGTTCAGTCCCAGGTTCTGAGACCGGGCCTGACCGACCGGGCGCAAAGCGGTCTCGATGGCGTCCAGCATGTTGTTCATGGCCGTGGCGGGGATGGCCTGCTCGGTGCCGTCGCCCAGGGCGTAAAGGAGGGCCTTGAAACGAAGCCGGTGCTCAGCGACGAAGGCCCCGGCCTGCTGCTGGCT
>CAIXHJ010000124.1 GCA_903919165.1 uncultured Holophagaceae bacterium | reverse complement strand
TGGGGCAGCATGATCCTGCTGGCCTTCGTGGGCGCCACCACCGGGGCCCTGGGTGCTCTCTGGGCCTTCTGGTCCACCCGCAGGGCGCAACGCGAGGAGGAGGCGCTGATGGAGGGTGCGGGCTAACCGGCACCCTCGTCCTGTGGGATGTCCCGACCGTCAGCCCCCGGGTCAGCGAAGGGGTTGGCCTCTTTGCACACGCGCTTCCAGTTCCTTGGCCGTGATGAGTTCCGAGGACGTCCCCTTCAGCGTGCAGGCATGGCGTGCCGCGATCTGCCCTCGGCGAACGGATTCCGGCAGTGGCCGCCCCTCCAGGACGTAGGCTGTCAGGAACCCCACGGCGAGGGCATCCCCGGCCCCGTTCGTATCGACCACAGGGCGATCCAACGGCTCAGGTGGAAAGAAGGTGATTCCTTCGCGAGTGCCGAGAATGCAGCCCCTCGATCCCATGCCGGCAAGGACGATCGGATCGGGCCGGTTCCGGAGGAATAACCTGATCAGTGGAGCGGGATCCGCGTGGTTGGCCGCGGAGAAGAACAGGATGTCGGCGGAACGGATGAAGTCCTGCCGGTAGGGTTCTTCGGGGTCCACCACATCCTGGAGGTCGCAGGCCACGGTCAGGCCCAGGTTCCTGGCGATGGGCAGGAGGTGGCGGGCCCAGTCCGCCAGGTGCGCGTGAGCGAGGCGCGCCCCGGCCATCACACTGCGGCAGAGCTCTAAGTCGGGGCGGAGGGCGGAATGGCCCTTCCCGTCGTAGAAGTTCTTCCGACGACCATCCCGGTACATGATGTTCACGCTTCGGGCCGTGCCTGCGGGATCCAGGAACAGCCCCCGCTGATCGATGCCGTCCTGCGTGAAGGCTTCGCGCACCATGGCGCCACAGGGGTCGTCGCCGACATGGCCGATGAAGGCGGTGCGGCGGCCCAACTGTGCGTAGCCACGGCTCGTGTAGCCTCCAGCCTGTCCCACGTGGTCGAGGTTCTCGGTGAAATTCGCTTCCACGGACCAGTCGACATCACCGCCCGGCAGGTACACATTGGTGTCGACGCCCACGTTCCCGATGACCACGACCTCCGGGGACATCAGCCCTTCCATCGCCTTGGATCCGATTCGGAGAGGCCCAGCTGGTCCAGCACGCGGGTGGCGAAGGTGTCGAAGAGGTCATCCAACGACTTCGGGCCGCTGTAGAACCCGGGCATGATCGGCATCACCACGGCACCGGCGTCGTGGGCCCGGAGCATGTTTTCGAGATGGATGCGGTTCAGGGGCGTCTCACGCAGGCAGAGCACCAGTGGGCGGCGCTCCTTGAGACAGACGTCCGCGGCGCGGCTCACCAGGGTTTCGCTTACGCCTGAGGCGATGCGGCCCAGGGCGCCCGCGCTGCATGGGATGATCGCCATGCCATCGTGGCGGTGCGATCCGGAGGAGATGTCGGCGCCCAGGTCCCGCTCGTCACGCAGACTTACTTTCGGCAGGGCCGCGAGATCCTTCGGGGTCAGCCCCGTCTCGTCCAGCAGGCAGCGCTTCCCCGTGAGAGACAGTAACAGGGCGACATGATCCACCGCAGGATTCGCCGACATCCGTTTCAGGGCGGCCACGCCGAAGGCGGAACCCGAGGCTCCGGTGATGGCGAGGGTGAATCGGAGGCCCATGATCAATTCAGTTCTAGAAAGGCCGGACCGGCGTGAGTGATGGAACCCGCGCCGAAGGTGAGGAGGAGGTCCCCGCTCCGAGTCAGGCGCTGGAGCGCCTCCGGCAGATCCTCCACCCGGGGCACCAGGTGGACCTCCTTCTGCCCGTGGGAGCGCAGCGCCTCGGCCACGGCCGCCCCGTCCACCCCGAGGATGGGCTGCTCCCCCGCAGGGTAGATATCGGTGACGATCACAGAATCGGCCTCGAAGAAGGCCGTGCCAAATTCGTCCAGCAGGGCCTTGGTCCGGCTGTACCTGTGCGGCTGGAATGCGGCCACCAGCCGGCGCTCCGGGAATCCGGCGCGGGCCGCGGCGAGGGTGGCGGCGATCTCCGTGGGATGGTGGCCGTAGTCATCCACCACCATCACGCCGCCCTTCTCGCCCTTCAGGTGGAAGCGTCGGTCGGCGCCGGTGAAGCTGGAGAGGCTGGCCCGAATCACCTCGGGCTCGACGTCGAGTTCCAGAGCGATGCCGATGGCCGCCAGGGCGTTCAGCACCATGTGGTGGCCGGGCACGCCGAGGCTGAAGGCGCCAAGGTCCGCACCGTGGGCCATCACCTTGAAGTGCGTGCGAAAGCCTTCCTGCCGGATCTCCCGGGCCCGGATGTCCACCTGGGGGTGGGTGCCGTAGGTGCGGACCTGTCGCTTGAGGCGGGGCCTTACAGCGGCGGCGTGGGGATCGTCCATGCAGAGGAACACGGACCCATAGAAGGGCACCTTGTTGGCGAAAGCGACGAAGGCATCCTGGATCTCCTCCAGATCCTTGTAGTGGTCGAGATGCTCCCGGTCGATGTTGGTGATGACGGCCAGAGTCGGGTTCAGCATCAGGAAGCTGCCGTCGCTCTCGTCGGCCTCGGCCACCAGAAAGGGGCCCTTGCCTAGCTTGGCGTTGCTGCCGATGGTGCCGAGCTTGCCGCCGATGACGATGGTGGGATCGATGCCGCATTGGCTGAGTACCTGGGCCACCATGCTGGTGGTGGTGGTCTTCCCGTGGGAGCCCGCCACGGCGATGCCGTACTTCATGCGCATCAGCTCCGCCAGCATCTCGCCGCGGGGAATCACCGGGATCTTGGCGGCGTGGGCGGCGATGACCTCGGGGTTATCACCCTTCACGGCCGAGCTGATGACCACCACCTGGGCGTCCTCGGTGGCTCGGCCATGGTGCCCCAGATGCACGGTGATGCCGAGGCTGCGCAGCCGCTCGGTGACGGCGCTCTCCTTCAGGTCCGAGCCCGAGACCTGGTACCCCAGGTTGGCGAGCACCTCGGCGATGCCTGACATCCCGATGCCGCCGATACCCACGAAATGGATGTGCTGGATCTTGCCAAACACCTGGGAGCCCCCATCCTTGAAACCGCCAGAATACCGCCAAGGGGGCATTCTGGCGCAGGGGCCATCCGGCTTTGGCAAGTTGAGGATCATCAATCCGGCAACTCTCTAGGGCGGTCTTCAGCTTCGGATTGATGGACATCCATAAAATATTCAGATTGGTCCGGTATCTTTGGAATGATCGTTGTGTCTAATGTGGCGAGGAGGTGTGTGATGCGACCCTGGTCTACACAATCTCGATACATGGCTGTTTTTGCGGGTCTCGTCCTGGTTTCCACCCTCTGCGGGGGGCCGCCAGAAGAAGGCAGAGCACAACATCCCGGTCCCCAGGTTATGGGCAACAGGGACATCCAAGCGACGCCTGCCCCCCAGTCCCAGGCACCGTCCTCCCGTCCCAATCAAAGGTCTGGTCCATCCCAGCGCAGCCTGGGCGTCGTCCCACACCGGGTGAATCGCCTGTACATCTATCCAGGAACGCGGACTGTGGTGCCGCCGGGCTGGGTCCGGTGCACGACCCTTCCCGACATGGGCTACTGGGGTCGACGGGACCTCATGGCGGAGATTCAATGGTTGTCCCGGACGGGATTCATCCCCGTGAGCCCCGTTGGTGACAGTGTGGAAGTCCTTTCGGATTACGTCCAGGTGCCGGCCGGCTGGCGCGCCTATGGGATCTCCGTGCCAGTCGGTGGCACGGTGCAGGTGGAGGTCCAGCACACGAAACTGGGCTGGTTCCGGCTCCTGCTGGTGGACAAATGGGGCAAACCTGGGCCCGGCATGCTGCAGGCGGCCTATGCCCATCAGCCCGTGCTGGTGACCTACAAGAACCCGGGCAAGGAGGCCACAGCCGTCTACGTCATCGTGGATGATCCCGCCTGGTGGTCCGATGCGAAGGATCCTTACACCCTGGTGGTCCGCCGGGACTGGGACCCCGCGAGTACCGACCTCAGCCAGGTCAAGATGGTCGTGGGTCTCTGGGGCGCCACACCCAGCGTCAGTGCCGAGTTCCGCGGGCCGAGCCTGAGTGGGCCGGCGGTATACCCGCGCTGATGGAGAGTCTTCAGTCCTGAGTCTTGAGTGTTCAGTTAACTCAGCAACGGCCCCGTTCAGGGCCGTTGCTGAGCGAGGCTGCGCCTACGTCCAGGGACACGCTTCTGTCACCTGCATGCGGAAAGCGCGGGGTTCCACGCTGAGTTCCGCCCGATCACGTTCAGGAGCGGGTTCGCCGTCCAGATGCCAGGGCAGGGGGCGTTCCAGGCGCAGCGATGCGCGGCGAAGGCGACCTTCTCGGCGGAGGGAAGTGTTTCCGCCCTCCCGGAACAGCAGGTACGCTTCCGACAGCAGGTCAAACCAGGACGGACGGGCCAGGGTCGCCCACTGGAGCGCGCCATCCGTAGGATCCGCCCCCGGCGCGATCCAAAGACCCGATCCGTACTGGGGCAGGTTGGCGAAGCAGAGGCTCC
>CAIXHJ010000123.1 GCA_903919165.1 uncultured Holophagaceae bacterium | reverse complement strand
AGTCTTCAGACCTCCATGTCTCATAACCCAACTTTGCTCGGTCCATATCACGCGTGAAGAAGCGTTATGGAATCAGCCTTGCCTGGACAAAAAAGCGCGAACCGCACTGGCCCGCGCTTTCTGTCCTTCCTGCAGAGTGGTTCGCGGCTTGCTAGTCGCGCTCCTCCCATTCCTGTTCGGTGGGTTCATCCCCACTTAATGAGGCCTTCATGAGCTTGAAGAAAACGTCGATGTTCTTCTGGGAGCCGACAAAGCGTATCCAGGCCTTGTTCCCGGTGCTGTATGCGGAGACCGGGATGTCGGTGGCGGTATGCACGGCCTGGCCCTCGCCGTTCAGCTGCCCGCGGATGAAGAAGCCGTGCTGATCGATGGTGCGCAATTCGGGGATGGTTGCGTAGCCCTTCAGGCCGAGGATGCCGGTGGTGCCCTTGAACTGGCTGGGCAGGAGGCTGTCGATTACTGGGGTTGGCTTGGACAGCCATGTCTCGTAGCGGTCACTATTGGCCCCGAAGCCCACCAGCACCTTGTGGTCGATGTCCATCGTCGCGGGGTAGCCATCGGCGAGGATCTGGTAGCTGGGAAAGCCCGCGAGGTCGTAGGTGCCCACCGCGTTCTGGCGAGCCGGGATTACCGAGGGATCAAGGGAGGCGTTGTCGGGAGGCAGGTTCTTGAGGCCCGAGATGCCTCCGCTCAGGGAAAGGGCGCCGATGAGGCTGAATCCCGAGCACTCGTGGTCAGCGAGCACCAGCACGGTGGTATCGCCCAGCTTGTCGGCCCACTTGCGGGCTACGCCCACCGCACGGTCGAATTCCAGGGTTTCACCGATGGCGCGGTCGGCGTCCATCAGGTGCGACTGCTTGTCGATGTGGGCGCCTTCGATCATCAATAGGAAGCCGTGGTGGCTGCGGGATAGGACTTCGAATGCTGCCTCGGCCATATCGTCCAACATGGGCTGGTCGGGTGCCATGTAGTCGTCCACCGCGAAACTGGTGGCGCCCGGGGGCAGCATGCCCCTTCGCTTGGCGATCTTGTCCAGGGCCACGTTCATGTTGCCGTAGCCGAAGAGCCCGAGCAGTTTGTCGGGGGTGCGCCCGCCCATGAGGGAATTCAGCTCGGTGTTGTTGGTAGCGTAGGCGAAGCCGGCGTTCTTGAAGTCCGCGATCAGGTCACGGGTGGCACTGCCCTGCCCCGAGGGCGTGGCGGGGAGGCCCCATGCGGCAATCAGGTCGGCGGGAAGGCCCGCGTACCCTGTGCCCGCGGTGCGGCTGGAATAGAGCGCGGTGGAGGGCATGAACCAGCGCCGGCCCCCTCCGAGCAGCACTCGTAGACCCGTTCCGTAAGCCTTGCTGCCTGACGGATCGCTCTCGTCCAGGTACTGGTCGACCACGCCGGTGCCATTGTTGCGGTTGGCGGTGTGCACGGCGTTGGCGGCGGGGGTGGCGTCTTCGATGTCCGCGGTGGTAACCAGGCCCAGTGACGTACCCTTCACGCGATGCAAGTACTCGGCCATGTATTCGACACGCGGTGCGAAGAAGGGATTCGTGACATTGGCGGGGTAGACGCCTTCCTGGCTGTTGAATGCATGGTTGCCTGTGGTGTAGCAGGCCATGCCCGGAGACGAATCGGTGATGATGCTGTTGAGCGAATGGGTGCTCACCAAACCGGTGCCGGGGAATTGTTCCATCTCCAGCCGGCCGTTGGGGTTGCCCGCTGTCACCCCGTAGCGGACGATCCGGGCGGCGGTGCGGTGGGCGATGCCCATGCCGTCGCCGAGCAGGATGACGATGTTCTTCGTCAGACGGCGCTCACCCTTCCCGCCCTCGAAGGGATCGACCACCTGGATCCGCGAGGTGACGGTGGCAGTACCAGTGGCGTCGGTGAGTTCGGCCGTCAGCGTGTGCCAGCCCTTGTTCGCGAGGGAGGATCCGCGGAGGTTGAAGCCGCCCCAGCCAGCGGCAGAAATACCGTCGGTGGTCGAAGTGCCCTGGGTCCCGGAAGTGAATCTCGCGGGGTGGCCATCGATCCATAGCTTGGCCGAGTAGGGTCCGGTGCCCTGGCCCTCAACACGGATGTCGAAACGCTGGTGGACGATGAACTTCGCGCCGTCCGATGGGACGAGCGCGACGTTGGTGGGGGCTGCGCTCGCCGGCGTAGCGGCGAAGGCAGCCCCCAGGGAAAGCAGGGTGACTATCCTGCGGGACAGCGCTTTCAGGGTCATGGACGGACCTCCTGTGTGGTGGTTGTGTGCTTTCGCTTCGGCGAAGCGCCGAGCAAGTCTTGCGGGCGATCAAGCAGCAGTCGGATATGGGTCACCCGGTCGTCCTCCTCGACGTGGTAGCCCACCTCGAGTAGGCCGGTTACCTCAAGTGCCCTTGGGGTGTGGGCGATCTCCTTGCCCGCCGAGGAGCGAACCACGATGTAGACCGCCTCCGGAGGCAGGTCCGCCGTGCCGCCGCCCTCCTCGTCACAGGACACAGGACGCGGGGTGAGGTAGAAAGCGCCTTTTGGGGCGATCTCCATCTTCGCCATGAACCCGACCAGCTTCACCCGCTGTCCAGCGAGCGCCAGGAGCCGATCGGAGGGCTTGAGCTCCGTGGAGGAGGGCGCGAAGAACTCGCCGAAGGCGAGGCCTGGCACCTCCGCCCGCTTGACAGCGCCGGGATGCATCGTCTCCTTGGCCTGGGCCTCGAGGCTGTTCCCGAAAGCAAGGGCGAGGATCAAGGGGATCCACTTCAACGCATGATTCGTATGTCTTGGGGAACGGTCGATGAGCATGGTCGCCTCAATTGCGAGATAGTTAAGGCAACCCACAACCCACGTCAATGCTTGCCAAATTTTGATATTTTCGTTCGTCGATTCGGCCAGCTAGGGGTAATTCCACTCATCCGTGGCTTTCCCCGTATAGCCCTCCACTAGGTCACGTATTCCCCGTAAACACAAAGTCACCCAGAACTTCCCGGTTGGTCACGCGCCCTAACGTCTCCCTTACTTCAGTCTCAAGGATTGCTAGTCAAAGGTAAGGGCTGGCGTCTTCCAATTGTGATGGGCCAGGGAGAATGAGTGTTCTCCCCTTTGGAGGGCCCCTTGAGAACGAGCAAATACAGCGAAGAGCAGATCAGCCTGGCCTTGAAGTAGCATGAGGCTGGCAGGACGACGGCAGAAACCTTCCGGAAGCTCGGCGTGAGCGGACAGACCTTGGCCCTAGGTGGATTTACTCTGCTGGCGTCCGGGGGGCGCCTGGGCAGTCTCAGGCTCCAAAGTGGAGGCTCACCGTCCTCACGTCACCGTCGAACCGGGTGTGCAGGGTGTCATTCTGACTGTCACGGAAGGTCTGGACACTGCCCTGGTTCCGGGCCCGATCGAGGATCGCGAGATCGAGATCCGCGACGATCACCTGCTCCACATTGGCCGCGGCCTCCGTGGCGATGCCATCCATGGGGAAGGCTAGATCCGCCGGCGTGTAGATCCCGCTCTGGGCGAACTGGCTGGTGAGATCAGTCATGAGGGGAAGGCTTCCGACCATGCCTGCTGTGACCGTGTAGATCTGGTTTTCGATGGCCCGGGCGCGGGCGCAGGTTGTCACGCGGCAGGCTCCACGGCGGTCATCCGTCATGTAGGGCACCACGACCAGCTCAACTCCATGGTGGTTGCAGAGGATCTTCACCAGCTCAGGGAACTGGACGTCGTAGCAGATGACCACGGCGAACTTCCCGAAGTCCGTGTCGACCACCACCAGGTCCCGTCCTGGCGAGAACTTCCAGATCTTCCGTTCCGCGGGCGTCAGGTGGAGCTTCGCCTGGTGCAGGGGCTCGGTGTTCGGGAAAAAGATTGAAGACACGTTTAAAAGACGGTCGCCTTCGAGCCGGGGCATGGTCCCGCCGACGATGATCCGCTCGTATTCCGTGGCGAGCCGCTTGAAGAGCGTGTCAAAGGACCCAGCATGCTCCAAGGCCATTCGCCGCATTACCTCGGCCGGTTCGCCCTCACCGCTGGTAAGGCCCATGTGCTGGACCCCGAGGAGTTCGGGAAACACGATGAGGTCGGTGTCGTAGTCGTCGGCGACATCCACGAAGGATTCCACGTGCTCGGCGAATTCCTTGAAGCTCGAGATCGTCTTCAGCGCGTACTGGACAGCACAGACCCGCACCGGGCGCGACATCACTGGCTTCGGCGCGGAGAAGCGCATCAGAACTCCATGGAGATGAGGGCCGCGCAGTCCGCGCTCTCGGGATCGGAGATGTAATCCCGCAGCAATCCACGAAGGATGAAGCCGAGGCGGAGCTGCTTGGAAAGGGTGGGATCGAAAATCAGCCCGCGTTCGATCAGGGCGACATAGCTCTCAGGGGTGAGAAGATCGGAGGCAAGGTGGTAGCCAGGCATGCGGGCCCCGGCCACGAAAGATCTACAACCCATTTGGATCGCCAGGGCGATTCGGGCCTCATAGAGAATGTGGGCCAGCCCCGTTTCCTGGAACTCGGGATCCACCGCCAGATCAACCCCGTAGAACACATCGCCTTCAGGATCGTGGCCGGCCAGGGTTCCGCGCCCAGTGATCTCGGACCAGCGGTGCGGTCGCAGGGCCTTCTCGGTCGCCACCATCATGGAGGTGGAATCAGCGATCACTCTGCCCTGCCCATCCACGATGGAGATCTGCCCTTCCGGGAAGATCTCCAGATGTTTAGCCAGGGTTTCCGCAGGCCAGACAGCCTCGGGGCCATGGGGCTGGACGTAGACCCGCCGCATGAGGTCGATGACCGCTGGGATGTCCTCTGCTCGTCGAGGTCTGATGTCCCAGTCATTCGGGAAAGGTCGAAGATGGGAAGTCGCTGAGATTGAGACCGGAGTCATGGCCAGTCCTTGTTAGGACTTCCATTTCAACGCCCGGGTTGGAGGCGGGCGTGACGGCGGTGTGAAACAGGCGGTACTTTGCTGTCTTCAGCTGCCCAGGTCAGATCGGCGTAGACCTGACTTTCCCATTCCCGGCATTGGATTCTGCCGTGGGCCATAGGCCCAGGCTAGGAGCTTGTCCAAGTCCTTGGAAAGCCTCCACAGTTCCCGGTGATCACGATCACTCTGGGCAGAAGTTTCGGTTGGGAGGCTGATGCTCTGAAAACAGCGCGAGGGATGCGTGTACGGCATGGGATCAATGTGGGCATCTCCCGATCCCAGAGAACGGCTTTCAGGCAACCATCTCTTCACGAAATCTATGGGCCCTTCGGGGATGACTCAACCCATGCGATCCAGTCGTGGAGCTCTTTTGCGACCCACGTCCCATCGTCGAGCGGGAGGTCGTGTCCCGCGGCAGGGTGGATCGCGATGGCGCAGTGCCAGTGGCGGGCGATTTCAATGGAACAGCATGGGTTGACCAGCCTGTCCCCCGCGCTGGCCAGGATCAAGGTCTTCACCGGCGGGGTCAGCGGGGCGCGAAATCTCACTGCGGCGATCAACTGCCTTAGCCCATTCCAGGTCCGCACCGGGCGCGACCTGCGGATGGCAACCCATGCTTCAATCACCGGGGCCGAGGGAGCCACCAGCCTGCTGGTGAGGTCGAAGATCAATTGCTCCCGCTTCATCGCGCAGCTCGTGAGCAGGAACCGCAGGAGAACCCACCATGCACGGGGGCGGAGCCGTTGGTGGACTGAGCTGAAGGTGCTGAAGCTGGTGTTGATCAGCACGCAGGCTTCGATCTCTTCCGGATGATCCACGGCCCATGCGGTCGCCACCATCGCGCCCATGGACATCGCAATCAGGTGATAGGGCGGGAGAATGCCCAGGGTTGCCAACTGGCCCCGGCAGTGCGAAGCCATGCCCTCGATGCTTAAAGGGCTGGTCAGGTGATTCAGTTCCCCGTTTCCAGGCAGTTCCAGCTCGACCACGCGGGCGTCAGGCAGCTCCTTCACAAGCTGGTTCGGGAACCCGTGCCAGTGGCGCTTTTCGCGGGCGAGACCGCGCAGGAGGACCCATGTGCTCACGTCAGTCCGTCCAGGTTGAGTTCCGTGTACCAGTGGTCGAGGGCCCGCAAGCGGTGCTGCCCGCGTTCCGCGACCGTGGGCAGCCAACGGGCGTTGCTGCAGGTCGCCCGAACGAAAAATTCAAGTAGGGGCAGGTGCCGCCTCAAGACCCGTTGTTGCCGGTGTTCGATCAGGGGATTGAAGATGCCGAGGAGTGAGAAGAACTGGCGGGGATTCTTCTTCACCCAAGTCCAGGAGCCCATCTCAAGGGTCACGGGCAGGAAGATGCGGTCAGGCTCTTCTTCGGCACGCATGTACAGATGGTCCCAGAGGTCACCGTGAGCGAGGTACTGCCGGCTTTGGGGTTCGAAGATGTACCGGTAGTTGCACAGGGTTTCCTGGAAGAGGTCCTTGAGCGCGTGCATTTCCGCGATATGGCCGATCGGCACGCGTGTATGTGCATACGGGAACCAGATGCGATCGTTGACGCCGAATCCCGAGTGGCAGTCCACCGACAGGCTGAACTTTCGCGTCAGCAACTCTCTGGTGACGACCTCACACACAGCCTGGTTTTCCACTTCCATGGGCTGATCCTGTTCACCCCGGAACCATGGCAACTGGGGACTGATCCTCTGCCCTCCGATCAGCCAGGGGACGTGTTCCTTGGATTCCACAGGCGCGTTGCGCATCAGATCGACCCCGTTGGGATTGGCCCGTGTGCCCCGCCAGATCCCACCTGGATTCACCAGCGGCATGAACACCAGGCGGACCGATTCCAGCTGCCGATGCAGGGTGTCGTCCCATCTCAGTCGCGTTGCCAGGTTCTGCATGTAGGCCATCACCACTTCGGCGCCGATTCGTTCCAGTCCATGGACGCCGCCGAAAAACCCGACAGCCGGCACCTTGAGATCGGGATTGCCCATCGTCACCACATGGACGGGCATACGCTGGCCCGCGCAGGTCACCTCACACAGGGTCCGCGTCTCGAAATGCGAGCCACCGATGTCGATGATCCTGGCCAGTTCGTCGAGATGAGGCAGACGTTGCATGACTACAGATTATGGACGGTGGCCAGGAAGCGGACGGTAAAGCACAGCATTTTGCCCAATTCACGGCGACTGTTTCAAAGTGTTTACCGATACGTCACGTCGCCAACACGGGTCTGCCACGAGGGGGCATTAGCCTGAGACCACCCTGCCTATCCACCCTTGGAGTTCGTCACATGCGCACCCGTTCCGCACGAAACGCGGTCATCTCCGGTTTAGCCATCTGCGGTGCCATGTTTTGGGGCGCTCTCGAACTCTTCGCCCTCCAGTGGACCCGGGTCGCCGAGCGATGGTATGTCGCAAAGATGTCCCGGACTCCCTAAGCCATACCCTTCAGCACGTCGGCCATGACTTTCAATACGGGGTCTGGATTTTCTTCGTTCATTTCCATGATGATCCACCCGTGTTCTTCCCAGGTTGGAATCCCCTTGGCCTCGGCCCAGGCCATGACCAAGGCTCGGGCCTCGGTTTCCGGAATGGGCGGCAAGCGTCGCATGAAGCAAGTGTATTGTTGAGAAGTGACAACCCGAGATCCAGCAGGTCGATTTCTTGTAAACACCTGCACGATGGGGACGGATTGGAAGCCAGTATCGGTGGCCTTCCTTAGACATTCTTCCGGAACCCTTGCGTCATGACTGATCCAAGGAGCCTCATCAAGAGGCGGAGCGTTGACTGTCCGCTCTTGCCCCGATTCGACCTCTGCGTGATTCAATTTTTCCGGATGCAATCGGAGTGAGGCATCGCTCCCAGAAGGAATTGACTTGGTCGGTTGGCAGGGGCGAAGCCCAGAAGGATTCCTTGGTCCGTTTGACCACCCAGCCTCGAATCCGGTAGCCGCCCTCATGTTCGGTGGACAGGATGAGATGCACCGTATCGTTTCCGCGGGCGAAACGGAGGAGGGTGGCCTTGAAGGCCCAGTCCTCATGCCGTTTGATCCCCCAGATCACACGAGACTGATGCTTCCTCAGGAGCATGACCTCCAATCGGAGATGTTCCCCTAAAAACAGGAGGAGCTGCCCTGCGTCAGGAACGCAGTGTTCCACATCCGCGATAAGGCCCTCGAACGTGGTGTTTGTACCTGGGTTGTCCGCTGTCCGCACGGCAGTTACGAGAGACTCCACTGAGCTTCCCGAATTGGGTTTCGAGCTTGCAGTGCCAAGTTGAGGGGTGTAGTTCTCGAGTTGAAGCATGGGTTCGGGCCTCATCAAGTTACTTCGATCCATGAAACAGGAGAGAGAGCAGATCCTTCCCGAGGAAAAGAAGAATCTCGACAAGGATGAGGAGGATGATGATCCACTCCAGCCGGTGGTTCTTTCGCGTGTTCAGAAGGTCGAGGAGAGTGGCTCCCGCGTCATTTAGGTAGGTGAGTTTCTCCTTGATGGCTCCAAGGCGCTCCTCCAAGTCGAACTGACTGTAGAGGGCGCTGTCGAGATGGGCCAAGGACTCGCTTTCCCAGGTCTCCGGGGGATCATCGAACAGGGTGAGATTGTCAAGAACCGCGGCGCGTACTTCCATGGCGAAACCGACGATCCGCAGGACTTCCCTGTGGGGCAGTACCAGCTTGCCCTCGTTGCTGAGCGCACTGACCACGGGCTGGAATCTGGCCATAGCCCGGCTCACTGCCGCCTCAAAGTGATCCAGCGCCACGCTCTGGGCCAAGGTCAGGCTCACGATGAGCAGCTTCTCCAGGGTGAATTCTCTGAGCCGGACTTCACTGAATCCGACTGAATCCTCGGCGGCCCCCACCCTGACCTTCAGGAAGTCCCTGGCTTGTTCCTCCAGGCGACTCAATCCCGGAAGGGATTTGAGTTCCTCGTGGATCTGACGGATCAGTGCCTCGGGGCAGTCCCAGAAAACGACACCACCGAAACGGGAAAGAAATACGAAGCTTCCCTTCTGGGGTTCGAGTACGAGTGGATTGGTTCCGAGGATCGGGTGGTGCGGATGGGCTGAGCAGAAGGCTTTCAGATCGATCTGGCCATCGAAGTAGTCCGCCTGAAGCGTAAAGTCCTGCT
>CAIXHJ010000122.1 GCA_903919165.1 uncultured Holophagaceae bacterium | reverse complement strand
TGCGGAAGATGTCATTGGTCGACATGGCGATGTGCTGCACGCCCTGTCCGTGGTGCCGATCCACGTACTCCTGTACTTGGCTCTTCTCATCCGTGGGCTGGTTGATGGGGATGATTACCTGGTTGTTGGCGCTCCGCACGACCTTCGAATCCAGGCCGGTTCCTAGAGCACCGCGGATGTGGAACTCTCGGGTGACCACGAATCCGTAGATTCGGTCGTAGAAGTCCACCAGAGCGTCCATCTCGACGGGGCCCACGTTGTTGGTGAGATGGTCCACGCGCACCAGGCCTGGATCACAGAGGGCGGGGGCTGGATCAGGAACGAGGCCCGGCCAGAAGACCCCCGGCTCGCTCTTTCGCTCTACCAGGAAGTTCCAGACATCCCCCACGCCCTGGATGGCGGCGAAGTGGACTGTGCCGGCCCCCAGGACATGAGTCTCGGACTGGAGCATGACCTGGGCGCCCCGAGACCGGGCCTGGGCGAGGGCCATCTCCAGGTCTTCCACGGCGAAGTTGAGGGCACAGACCCCTTCCCCATGGGCCTGGAAGTAACGCCCTGCCGGGTGGGTGGCATCCGCTTCGAAGATCAGGACGTCCATGCGCTGCTGCCGCAGGTGGACGAGGCTGCCCCAGGCGTGCTTCCCGCTGGCCATGCGGGTGAAGCCCAGGCGCCGATAGAGCGGTTCCAGTCGCTCCATGGAGCCGGTCAGTTGGAAGTGGTCGATGCGGCTGAGTCCCATCGGGTTGGTGGCAGACTTCCCCCCTGTGGGGGCGCTGAGGGCAAAACTGGGCGTGGACATGGCGGATCCTGAAGAAGAACCGGCCCATCAGTGTGCCAGTGCTCGGGGTGACGAGGATCACGAAATAAGGGTTACTCTAATGTATTCAATATTTGAATACAATTAAGTTAAATATGAGTGAAAATGGAAACGGGCCCGCTCCGCGAGCCCGTAAGTGATCTGTGGGAAGCGCAGATCGGCATCAGCTGAGCGAAGTGGCGATCACCTTCTCCTTGCTGAAGAACTCGAGGACATCCCCTTCCCTCAATTCGTCAAAGCCTTCAAGGGCGATGCCGCAATCGAGACCGTTCTTCACTTCGGAGACATCCTCCTTGAAGCGCTTGAGGCTCTTCAGGGCGCCCTCAAACAGCACCTCTTCGCCCCGCTTCACGCGCACCTTGAAGGTTTTTTGAACTTTCCCATCGGTGACGAAAGATCCGGCGATAACGGTGCGCCCGATCTTGAAGAGCTGGCGCACTTCGGCCTGGCCGTGGACGGTCTCCTTCTCGGTGGCGTCGAGCATGCCGACCATGGCCTGTTCGATCTCCTCGGTCACCTTGTAGATGATGTCGTGGAAGCGCAGATCCACGCCTTCTTCCCGGGCGAGCTCTTCGGTCTTCTTCTCGGCCTTGGTGTGAAAGCCGATGATGGTGGCCTTGGAGGCTTCGGCGAGCAGCACGTCGTTTTCGGTGACGGTGCCGGCGGCGCTGTGGATGATGCGCACCCGCACTTTGTCGGTGCTGAGCCGTTCCAGCTGGCCCACGAGGGATTCCACGGAGCCCTGGGTGTCCGCCTTGATGATGAGGGGCAGTTCCTTGATCTGTCCGTCCTTGATGGTGCTGAACAGATTCTCCAGGGTGACGCGCTGTTTGAGGTGGGCCGTCTGCCTGG
>CAIXHJ010000121.1 GCA_903919165.1 uncultured Holophagaceae bacterium | reverse complement strand
GCGGGTTTTCAAAAGGCCGCTAATCAGGTTCGGCGGATCATAAATGCCGCAGAAACCGCCTTGGCGTTCCTGGCAGGGATCATTGGCTTCCCGAGGAGACGGAACCCCGGTTCAGTTCAACCCGCTGATCTCGCCCGAACTCAACCGCTGGGTCCCGTCGGCCGTGGCCACCTTCAACCGCCCGTCCGGTTCCCAACCCAGGCAGGTGCCCTGGCCGTCCTCCCAATGGATGGGTGTGCCGGGTTCAGGCCAGCTGAAGAGGGGTTGAATCCCCTGCTCCAAATTTGTCCAAAATTTGGAGATAAGCACTGCTAAATCGCAAACGGAGGGACAATCCAGCCCGAGATCCTTCAGACTGGCTGGCGGGATCGCACGGTCAGGGATCACGGGTGCTTCGGTCAGGTTCACGCCCAGGCCCAGGATGAGACGCCCGGCGATCTGCTCCCCCAGGATGCCCCCCAGCTTCACCAGGTGGCCATCCTTCCAGGCCACGAGGTCGTTGGGCCACTTGATCCCCAGAATTCTGCCCTCGGGATCCAACACTCGGGCGGCGGCGGCCATGGCTCGCTGCAGCACCAGACCGGGGGTCACGTCCGCTGGTGCAGGAAGAGCCGCCGACATCCAGAGCCCGGCCCCGGCGGCGCTCTCCCAACGGTTGCCCTGGCGGCCGCGGCCTTCGCTCTGCCGGTCCGCCACCACGACGCAGCAGCCCAGGTGGGGGTTCCGCCGCAGGAAGGCCTGGGTGGAATCCACCGCGGCCAGCCGGATCAGGGGCAGGTCCACGCTACTTGCGTCCCGCGCCATGGTTGCGGAACCAGAGGATCCGCAGTCCGTCCAGGGGGAGATCCAGGGCGATGTGCTTGATGTGCCGGGTGTGGGGCGCGATGACGCGGCATAGACCGCCTGTGGCGGCGACCTGGGCCTCCGGAAGCTCTGTGAGCAGGCGCTCCAGGATGCCATCCACCAGGCCCACATAGCCGAAGAAAATGCCGGACTGCATGGCCTCGACCGTGTTGTGGCCCACCAGGCGCTCGGGCTTGGCAATCTCCACGCGAGGCAGGCGGCTGGCCCTTTCGAACAGCGCGTCGGCGCTGATCTTGAGGCCCGGACAGATGAGGCCCCCCAGGTATTCCTTCTTCGCGTTGATCACGTCAAAGGTGGTGGCGGTGCCAAAGTCCACCACGATGAGGGGTGCCCCGAACATCTCAATGCCCGCTACCGCGTTCACGAGACGATCGGCGCCCAGTTCCGCTGGATTGTCGATGAGCACTTTGACGCCCGTCTTCACGCCGGGTTCCACATAGAAGGCATCCACGCCGAAGTAGGCCTTCGCCAGGCCCATGAGCACCGGATGCAGGGGCGGAACCACGCAGGAGATGGCCACCTGCTTGATCTGGCTGGCCTCGATGCCCTGGTGTCTCATCAGGGCGAGGGTCGAAAGGCCATATTCATCGATGGTCCGTTCCCGGCTGGTGGCCAGACGCCAGGAGCAGACCAGGGGCGTGTTTGGCCCCTTGGAAAGGTCGAAGATCCCCAACACCACGTTGGTGTTGCCCACATCCACAGCCAGCAGAAGACTCATGTGCGCTCCGAGGTCCCAGGATCGCCTGAGGCGGTCTGTGATGCCAGCCCCCATGTGATGCGGATGAGCACCTCCTTCGGTACCCTGGGGTTCCAACTGGAGCCTCCATGCCCCGCACCATGATCGAGCCCTTCCGCATCAAGTCCGTCGAGCCCATCCGCATGACCACCGCCCCGGAACGCCTGGGGATGCTGGAGGCCGCGAAGCTGAACGTGTTCAAGCTGCGGGCCGAGGACGTGCTGCTGGACTGGCTCACGGATTCCGGCACCGGGGCCATGAGCTCGGCTCAGTGGGGCGCCATCATGATCGGGGACGAGAGCTATGCGGGCGCCCGCAGCTTCTTCCGCCTGGAAGCCGTGCTCCAGGACATCACGGGCATGCCCCACTTCATCCCCGCCCACCAGGGCCGGGCCGCGGAAAAGGTCCTGTTCAGCGCCGTCTGCAAGACCGGTGACCTGGTGCCCAACAACTGCCACTTCGACACCACCCGCGCCAATCTCGAATTCAACGGCGTGGAGGCCGTGGATCTGGTCATCCCTGAAGGACTCCAGCCCAGCCTCATCCACCCCTTCAAGGGCAACATCGACCTGGCCCGAGTGGAAGAAGTCCTGAAGCAGGAAGGCCATCGCATCCCCTTCGGCATGCTCACCGTGACCAACAACTCGGGAGGCGGGCAGCCCGTCTCCATGGCCAACCTCCAGGCCTATGCGCAACTGCTCAAGAAGCACGGCAAGCCGCTCATCATGGACGTCTGCCGCTTCGCGGAAAACGCAATGTTCGTAAAGCTTCGCGAGAACGGCTACCAGGACACCCCCATCAGGACCATCTGCCAGGAGATGTTCAGCTACGCCGATGGCTGCACCATGAGTGCCAAGAAGGACGGCATGGTGAACATGGGCGGCTTCATCATGCTGCGCAGTGACGAGTGGCTCGATCCCGTCCGCAACATGCTCATCCTTACCGAAGGCTTCCCCACCTATGGCGGCCTGGCCGGGCGCGATCTGGAGGCCCTGGCCGTGGGCCTGGAGGAGGGCATGGAGGAGTCCTACCTCCGCTACCGCCTGCGCACCGCCGAATATCTGGGCGAGAAGCTCGAGTTGGCAGGCGTGGGCTTCGTGAAACCCACCGGTGGCCATGCGGTCTACATCGACGCCAAGACCGTCCTGCCGGACATGCCCGTGGCGCACTACCCGGCCTGGGCCCTCTGCAACGCGCTGTACCTGGAGGGCGGCATCCGCGGCGTGGAGATCGGCTCCGTCATGTTTGGTAAGCACTTGGAGGACGGCACCGAGACCTACCACAGCATGGAGCTGGTGCGCCTGGCCTTCCCGCGGCGCATGTACACCCAGAGCCACTTCGATTTCGCGGCGGAGGTCATCGCCGAAGTGAAGGCCAAGGCCAGAGAGATCCGCGGCGTGAAGATCATCAAGCAAAGCAAGTACCTGCGCCACTTCACCGCCGAGATGGCCTGGGTCTGAACAATTTGGCCCTTGACCCGGGCGGGTACCGCACCGTATTCAGGAGCAAGCAACACCGGACAGGAGCACCCACGTGATCAAGGGTTATGCCGGCCGCGTCCTGGAGGTGGACCTGGCAACCCGGTCCTTCACCTTCAAACCCCTGGACGAGGACATTGCCAGGCTCTACCTCGGTGGGAAAGGCTACGGGACGCGCCTGCTCTACGACATGACAGAGCCAGGCATCGACCCGCTCGGGCCAGAGAACCCTCTGATCTTCGCTACGGGTCCGCTGAACGGCTCCCTGGCACCTCAGTCCAACCGCTTCGCGGTGGTATGCAAAAGCCCTCTCACGGGAGGCATCGGCAGCGCCGCCTGCGGAGGGTCCTTCGCCTACGGATTGAAGAAGGCCGGCATCGACATCCTCGTCTTCAGGAATCAATCCTCCACGCCGCTGCGCCTGGAAATCAACGGGGATCAAGACACCGTCGATTTCCTGGATGCCAGCGAACTCTGGGGAAAAGGCACCAACGCCACCCAGAAGGCCCTCGGAAAAGGGAGGAACCACGCCGTCATCGGCCCTGCGGGGGAGAACCTGGTCCTCTACGCGGGCATCGTCTCCGATGAGCGCATCGCAGGACGCACCGGGGTAGGTGCGGTCATGGGTTCCAAACGCCTCAAGGCCATTTCCGTCACCGGGACCCGCAAGCTGGAAATGGAGGACGAGAACAAGTTCAAGGACTACACCAAGTGGCTCCGCCAGCACTTCAGAGACCATCCCGTGCTGGGGGAGAAACTGCGGCGCTACGGCACCATGGGCATCGTCAACACCACCCATGCCCGCAATATGATCCCCACCCACAATTTCAAATTCGGCCATCACGATGACGCCATGAATGTCTCCGGCGAGTACCTGGAGGACCATGGCCTGGTCGGAGTGAAATCCAGCTGCATCCACTGTCCGGTCGCCTGTGGCCGCGACGTGACGTTGGAAGGTGTCGGACGCATCAAAGGGCCGGAATACGAGACTGCGGCGCTGCTGGGAACCAACCTCGATATCCCGGATTTGAAGTGGGTCAACGAATGGAACCACCTGGCCGACGATCTGGGCATGGACAGCATCAGCCTTGGCGCGACGCTGGGCTTCGCCATGGAGCTGAAGGAGCGCGGCATGCTCCAGTCATGCCTGACCTTTGGTGAATCGAGCGGGGTCAGCGACATGATCCGAGACATCGCTCACCGCCGGGGTCTCGGCAGCGACCTGGCGGACGGCGTGAAGCGCATGAGCGAGAAGTACGGCGGGAAGACCTTCGCCATGCACGTGAAGGGCCTGGAACTGTCCGCCTACGATCCCCGTGGATCCTTCGCCCAGGGCGTCGAGTACGCCACCACGAACCGGGGCGGCTGCCACGTCCAGGGGGCCAGCATGTACTTCGAATCCACGGGGCCCCTCACCATCAACCCGCAGAACCTCAAGCTGAAGGCCGAGATTCCGGTGGTCCAGCAAAATCTGGCTTGCGCCATCAATTCCATGGTGCTGTGCATCTTCACCACCTACGGCCTCATGCCAAAGGCCGTCCATCAGATGAACCCCAACGGCCTCCTCCATCGGACCATCACCCTCCTCTTCGAGAACAGCGGGCCCTTCTACCGCCTCATATCGGGCCTGAAGATCATGCCCCTGCTGTGGTTCGAGAAATGGCTGACCTATATCACGGGCGAAAAGTTCACCTCGGGCCGCCTCCAGGAAATCGGCGAGCGGATCTTCAACCTCGAGCGCATGTACAACCTGCGCGAAGGCCTGACCGGCAAGGACGACACGCTGCCGGACCGGATCCTCCACGAATCCACCTTCCCGCACTTGCAATCCGGGCATCCTCTGGATCAGCTGCTCCCCCGCTATTACCAGATTCGTGGCTGGGACGAATACGGAGTTCCCCTTCCGCGCACCCTCGCCCGCCTGCAGGTGCGCCTGTGAGCATCACCGTCGACCTTACCTACGACCTTGCTAAAGCGCTGGGCTTCCGCCGGTTCGAGATCGAGGCCCCTGCGACCCTCCAGGATGTCCTCCGGCTCACCCGGGCCCGGTTCGAGGGCGAGGATGCAGCCTTCGAGAAACTGACCCGCGTGACCGGCTTCGTGGTGAACGGCGTGCTCATCAGCCATGCGCGCGGCATGGATACGCCGCTCAAGGATAAGGACCGCGTGAGCTTCCTGAAAGCCGCTGCGGGCGGCTAGGGTACGTCGCTCTCAGTGCCGCCCCTTGAACCCATCCATGCTCTGGTGTACGCCGAAGAAGCCCAGCACGGCATCGAAGAGGAAGGGCGGCAGGACGCGCACCACGGGGAGGGTCATCACGAAGCGGGGCATGATCAGCCTTGAGCGGTTTCCCTCGATGGCCTTCATGATGCGGCGCACGACATAGTCCGGCTGGAGGATGGGCAGCAGCCATGCAAAGCGAGTCTTCGCACCCTCGAACATGCCGGTATCGATGAAAAAGGGGCAGACGACGGTCGTACGGATGGGGCTATTGAGCTGTTTCAGCTCCATGCGCAGGGATTCGTCGAAGCCCACGGAGGCGAACTTTGATGAACAGTAATCCACCAGCCGCGAAGTGCCGGCGAGGCCCGCAGCGGAGGCCACGGTCACGATGTGCCCCTTCCCCGCCGCCATCATGCCGGGCAGAAAGGCTCTCACGGTCCAGAAGTGAGCCAGGACGTTCACCTGGAAGGTGTGCAGGATGTCCTCGTCGCTGCATTCCAGCAGGGTCTTGCCGGAGACGATGCCCGCGTTGTTGATGAGGATGTCCACGCCTCCGCGATGGGTCAACACCTCCGCGCAGGTGGCCTGGACGGCCTCCCGGCTGGACAGGTCCACCACGAAGCCTTCCGAATCACCGCCCATGGCATAGGTCTCTTCACAGACCTTTCCAAGCCCCTTTTCATCGCGATCCAGCAGCGTCACACGGGCCTTGCGGCGAACGGAGTCCAGCGCTATGAGGCGGCCCAGGCCACTGGCCGCGCCGGTGATAAGGACGTGGGCACCACGGAAATCTGTCATGGGAGCCTCAAGGTTTTCCTGATGCTACCACCCGCTCTCAGCGCTGAGCCTCTTCCAGCGCGCTCTGGGCGGCCTCCCAGTCGCTCATGGCATAGGCGAGATCCGCCTCCAGGGCCTTCTGGGCATCCAGCCTGACGCTGAAGGCATGCCAGTCGGAGGGATCCATGCCGGCCATCTCTTTCTGCAGGTCCGCCAGTTTCGCCTCCAGATCGGACACTTTGACCTCGGCCTCGGCCACCTGCTTCTCGAAGCGTTTCAGCGCACGCTGTTTGTCCTTGTCGATGGCCACGGGTTTCGTGGGGAAGGTCTGCGGCCTTACCGCAGAGCTAGGCTTCGCCTGTGGCGAAGCGGGTTTTTGGGGGGGGTCTGGCTCTTGGCTGCCGGCCTCGTCTTCCTGGCCCAGGTCCAGGTCCACCCAAGCCTGGTGATCCTCGTAGCCGCCTTCGCGGTACTCGGCCTTGCCTTCGTGGATGCGCAGGAGTGAATCAGCCACCCGGCCCAGCAGGTAGCGGTCGTGGGTCACCACGATGGCCGCGCCAGTGAAGCTCAGAATGGTGTCTTCCATGGCTTCCATGCTGGGGATGTCCATGTGATTGGTGGGCTCGTCCAGCAGCAGCAGATTGACGCCGTGGCGGATGAGCGTGGCGATGCTGAGTCGCGCCCGCTCACCTCCGGAGAGGGCCGTGACCGGCTTGTCAACCTCGTCGCCGCGGAACTGGAATTTGGCCAGGAAGCCCAGCACGTCCTGCTTCACGGACTGGGGGTTCACAGCATGGATTTGCTGGAACACTGTGTTCCGTGGATCCAGGTTCCTGTGGTGCTGGTCGAAGTAGCCCACCTTAACCTGGCTGCCCAGCCGGGTTTGACCCGCGATGAAGGGGATCTCTTCGGCGATGGCCTTCAACAGCGTGGACTTGCCGGTGCCGTTCAGGCCTACGATGCCCATCTTCTGGCCGCGCTTGATCTGGAGCTGCTCCAGGGGCGTATAGAGTGCCTTCCCATCCCAGCCCACGCTGGCATTCTCTAGTACCAGGGCCACGTCACCGCAGCGCTGGGTTTCGGGGAAGCTGAACTTCACCTTGCGTCGGTCCCGCAGGGGCTTCTGGATCCGGTCGAGTTTGGAGAGATGGGTCCGGCGGCCCCGGGCCTGCTTGGTGTTTTGCCCTGCGATATTGCGGCGGATGTACTCTTCCTGGTTCTTGATGTAGGTCTGCTGCTGCTCGTAGTGCCGCTCCAGCAACTCCAGTTCCTGTTCCTTCTTCTCCATGAACTCCGAGTAGTTGCCCTCGTAGATGCGCGAACGTCCCTGCTCCAGCTCCAGGATCTCAGTGGCGATCTTGTCCAGGAAGTAGCGGTCGTGGCTGATGATGGCCACGGTGGCGTCGGCGTCCTGGATGAACCCCTCCAGCCAGCGCAGGCTGGGCAGATCCAGGTGGTTGGTGGGCTCGTCCAGCAGAAGCAGGTCCTGGCCCTGGAGGATGGCCTTGGCCAGCATCACGCGGCTCTTCTGGCCGCCCGACAGGGTCTCCACCGGTCGTTCGAAATCCAGGGCGCTGAAGCCCAAGGCCTGCAAGATGCTCTCGGCCCGGGCGCGGATGCTGAAGCCGTCCAGATGTTCGAAAGCCTCTGTCACCTTTTGGTATCGATCCATGACCTCAGTCAAGTCCTCGCTGGCCTCGCCCATCCGGTGTTCAAGTTCTCTCATCTCATGCTGGAGCCGCTCCACGTCGCCGAAGGCCGCCAGCGCCTCTTCCAGGACACTGCCGTGCGTCTCGGGTACCAGGTCCTGGGCATAGTGGCCCATGCGGATGCCGCGTTCTTTGGTGGGTCGCACGACGGTGCCGCCGTCCGCCTCCACCTGCCCCAGCAGCAGCTTGAAGACCGTGCTCTTGCCCGCGCCATTGCGCCCGATGACCCCCCAGCACTCGCCCTCCTGGATGGCCCAGGTGACATCCTTCAGCACTTCTTGGGGGCCGAAGCGGAGATCGACGTGGTTGAGGGAGGCAAGCATGGGGGCTGCTGTCAGCATTCGGCTGTCAGTCATCGGGGAGGGACGGCTGACAGCTGATGGCTGAGGGCTGACAGCTTGAAGGCCACCTTCCGGTGGCCTTCTGTTTGGTGGAGCCAATCGGGATCGAACCGACGACCTCTTGCATGCCATGCAAGCGCTCTCCCAACTGAGCTATGGCCCCAATCGGGAAGACCCAGTATTCCACCCCTTCCGGGCTTCCGCAAGCAGGGATCAGTGGTCTGATACCTTGAGTTTCTGCCCCACCTGGATGCGGTTCCCCTTCAGGTGGTTCCAGACCTTGAGCTCCCCGGGATCCGCGCCGTACTTGCGAGCGATGGAGGCCAGTGTGTCTCCCTTCTGGACCCGGTGGACAGTGGCCGTCGAGAGGCCACTGGACCCTGTGGCGCCCTCCGGAAGACGCACTTCGTCTCCAGGATGCAGGGCCTTCACGGCATCGGGATTCAGGCGCATGAGGTCGGCGAGGGGCACCTTGTGAAGCCGAGCGAGCTTGGCCAGGGTGTCCCCTGGCTTCGCATGGAGAGTTGAAGTGCTTGGAAGCTTGAGCGGTACGGCCGGGGAGCTCGCATTCATGGGGTGGGAGGGAGCTGGGAGAGCCATCTGTGTATTCGCGAGGGGCGTGGCAACCGGAGAGTTCCTCGCAGGAACCTCAGCTGACTTCTCAGGCTTTGCAGGGGCTTCCGCGGGATTGTCCATGTCGCGGGGTGTGGCCGGCAGGGGAGGTAGGGGACGGTCTCGAAGGGCACTGGCGCCTTCCCTCCTGGAAACGAGATCCCCCTCCACCAGGGCGATGGCCGGCGGAGGAGGCACCAACACGCGTTTGCCGGCTCGGAACTGTCTCTCGGTCAGGTCGTTGGCCGCGAGCAGGTCATCCGGCGACAGCTTGAAGCGCCTCGCGACCTTCGTGAGAGTGTCGCCCTTCCGCACGGTGTAGGTCCGAAAATCCAAACGCTTGCCAGCGGGCAGGTGGGCCAGTTGGCGAAGGCAGTCCATGGCCTTGCCAGGGGGCACACGTAGCTGGTATGTGCCCGGCGGCGTGGATCCCCGGAGCAGCTCGGGATTCAGGATCTTGAGTGTCGCGGTCTCGGTGCCGGCACACCGGGCCAACACCGTGAGGCTGGTCATGCTGGCCACGGTGACCGTCTCGTAGGCATAGGGGACGAGGGAGACGATGTGCAGGCCGTAGCGCTCGGGATTCCGGCCAACCAGGATGGCCGCGCAGAGCTCCGGAATGTAGTTCTTCGTCTCCGTCCTCAGCCACCGGGACCGGCTTAGATCCCAGAAGTTGCGCGTACCCATGTTCTGGATGGCCCGGTCCAGTGTTAACGGCCCGGCGTTGTAGCTGGAGGCCGCCAGGTACCAGTCACCCGTGAGTTCGAAGAGCCGCTTGAGGTAGCGAGCGGCAGCCCGGGTGGCCTTCATGGGGTCGCGTCGCTCCTCTACCCAGGCATTGCCACTGAGGCCATAGATGCGGCCCGTGGACCGGATGAACTGCCACATGCCTACGGCCTTGGCACGGCTCTTGGCCTCGTTTCGGAAACCGGATTCAATGACGGCGAGGTAGGCCAGATCTGAAGGCACGCCTTCCTCGGCGAAGACCTGGCGGATCATGGGCAGGTACATGGATGCGCGACCCAGCGCGTTCTCCATGAAACCGCGCTTGGTGGAGCTGAAGAGGCTCACCCAAGTGAGCACCTTGTCGTTCAGGTCAATCGGATAATCGTAGGTGGCGCCCCGGTCCGCCGAGCGCACCAACTCAAGCTCGGCTCGGAGTTCGTCGCCGCTGATGGACACCACTTCTTCGGGGACCTTGAGTCCGGGTTCGGCCTCGGGCGCCTCTTCCTCTGTGATCTGCTCCTGGACCTCCTTCAGACGCTGGAGCAGGCCTTGTATTTCGGCCTGTTTGAGCAGATCCGGGGACCAGTCCGCAGTGAGGACATCGGCTTCATCCGACCGTGCGGCAGCCGCCTCCTCGTCATCGGTCTCCAGGGCCTTCTCTGCGGCCTCCACCAGTACCCGGAGCTGCTGAGTCCGGACGGCATCGGATTCGGCGGCCCGAACTGGAGCCTGGGCCACTTGCGCTTGGGGTGCCGGGGTCGGCGTCTGCACCAGCGCCGTCCCCCCGAGGAGGCTGGCCAGGACCAGAACGGACATAGGCCTAATGACTTTCCGCACTCACCAGGGCCTCGTAGGCCTTGGCGTCGAGAAGGCCCGCGAGATCGCCGGTCAGCTTGACCTTCACCATCCACCCCTTGCCATAGGGATCCTCGTTCACGGCCTCCGGGTGGTCCGCCAGCGCCGCGTTGACATCGACAACCTCCCCCGCTGCGGGCATGTTCAGCTCGGAAACGGTCTTCACGGATTCCACGGTGCCAAATTCCTCGCCTGCCGCAAAGGCATCGCCGACTCCCGGGAGATCCACGAACACCACGTCGCCCAGCGCATCCTGAGCGTACTGTGTAATGCCCACGAGGGCCGTACCGTCGCCCGCGGGCTTCAGCCACTCGTGGTCTTTGGTGTACTTCAGGTCAGCAGGGAACATGGATCCTCCAGGGAAGGTGGGATGTGCAAAAAAAGGGAAGCTATTTCGTCCGCTTGTAGAAGGGCGTCGGGATGATCTCTGCGTCCACGGCGCGGCCCCGGATCTCGATCTGGATGCGGCCGCCGATTCTGGCTAGCTCTGTGGGGACGTAGGCCAGACCAAGATTAATCCCGCAGGTGGGCGATGGCGCCGCGCTGGTGACGAAGCCGATCTTTGTCCCGCCCAGCACCACGGGCATGTGGTCCCGGGCGATATCCCGCTTCTCAAGGGTCTTGAAACCCACGAGCTTCCTAGGCGAAGGGGCGCTCTTGGCAGCGAGCAGAGCTTCGCGACCGACGAAATCACCCTTGTCCAGCTTCACGATCCAACCCAGACCTGCTTCCAGGGCATGGATGCTGTCGTCGATCTCATGGCCATAAAGAGCCATCTTGCACTCCAGGCGAAGAGTGTTGCGGCAACCCAATCCTGTAGGCACCAGGCCCTGGGGCCTCCCGGCCTCCAGCACAGCGTTCCAGAGCCGCTCCGTGTCGCTTGCAGCGCAATAGAGCTCGAAGCCGTCCTCGCCGGTGTAGCCCGTCCGGCTGATGAGGCACTTGATCCCGGCCACCTCACCGTGGGTGAAGAAGTAGTAGCCTATGGGGTCCAGTGGCGTGCGCGTCAGCGGCTGGAGGATTCCGATGGACAGGGGGCCCTGAAGGGCGATCTGGCCCGTGGCCGGGCTTTCGTTCACCACGGTGCAGTCATAGGCTGGCGCGTGCTGCTGGACCCACGCGAAGTCCTTGTCGGAGTTGCCCGCGTTCACCACCAGGAGGAACTCCTGCTCGCCCTCGCGGTAGACCAGCAGGTCGTCCACGAAGGTGCCGTTCTCGTAGAGGAAGGCCGTGTAGTGGACCTGGCCGATGGCAAGCTTCGCGACGGCATTGGGCGTTAGATGCTCCACGAGGGCCAGCGCATCGGGTCCTTTCACCCGGATCTCACCCATGTGGCTCACGTCGAAGAGACCGGCCCTGGTCCGTACCGCTTCATGTTCGGCGATGATTCCCCCCGGATACTGCACGGGCATGTCCCATCCGCCGAAGTCCACCATCTTCGCGTTCAGAGCCCGATGGGCCGCGTTGAGGGGCGTTTTCATCAATTCTGAGGCGGTGGTCGACATGGTCACTCCGGTAGGAACTGTCAGTCTATCGCCGGGGACACCAGGGTAGAAGGCCCGGCAGTTCCCAGCCCAGGCTCCACAGGCCATTTGCACCCGGGCTTGTGACCAGGCGCACAGCGAGGGGCAGGACCAACACGCCGGTGTCCGCCGCACGATCCAGCTCAGTGGCATATGCGGGATCGATCTCCCTCGCGGCGTCGAATCGGTCCACATCCGTCCGGTGCACGAAAAAAACGATGGCAGCCCGGTGTCCTCCCCTCACCATGGCCTGGAGCTCACGCAGATGCTTCGCTCCGCGCTCCGTGACAGCGTCCGGGAACAGGGCCCATTCGCCCGCTTTCAGGGTTGTGTTCTTCACCTCGATGAACACTTGGCGGCCCTCCGCGTCCTGGGCCAGCACGTCGATGCGGCTGTTCTCGGCTCCGTACTTCACCTCCGTGCGGACGCTATGCAGGCCGCTCAGGCCCGGCAGTGCATCCCTTCGCGCGGCCTCGGCGACCACCCGGTTGGGCATGCCGGTCTCCACGCCCACCCAACCTCCGGGCCTCTCCACGGCCAGCCAGGTGAACTTCAGTTTGCGATTTGGGTTCGCCGCGGATTCCAGCAGCACCCGGTCCCCGGGCTCCCAGCAGGTCTTCATGGAGCCCGTGTTTGTGGAATGGGCTATGACTATACTGCCGTCCTCCAGCCGCACGTCCGCCAGGAACCGTTTGTATCGTTGGATCAGGGTGCCGGTCACCAGGCCGGTTTTCTCGACCAGGATCATGGCCACTGGGACAGGATGATCTCCACTGCCTCTGGAAGGTTTTCAGCCACCAGGTCCGCGGCAGAACCATCCACCATGGAACCATAGCCCGTGCGCACCAGAGCCACCTTGCATCCGGCCCGACGCCCGGCCTCCAGATCGAGGGCCTTGTCGCCTACCATCCAGGAGCGGGACAGATCGAGACCGTGCTCTTCCGCGGCCCTCAGCAACATGCCTGGATTCGGCTTCCGCTCTGGATGATCCGCCACGGCATATTCCCCCAACGCATGTTCGTGGTGAGGAGAGGCGTAGACGGCATCGATCCAGGCGTTTTCCAGGGCCAGTAGCGTCTCCATGCGCTTCATGACGGCGGCGAAGTCCTGCCAACCATATTTACGACGGCCGATTCCACTCTGATTGGTGACCACCACGACGGGAATACCCAGGGCATTGAGCCGGGCCACGGCGGAAGCGGCACCCGGAATCAGCACCAGCTGCTCCGGGTCGGACAGGTAATCCACTTCCTCGTTGAGGGTGCCGTCCCGGTCGAGGAAGAAGGCTGGCTTCGCGGAAACTCGTTCCAAGGTGTCTTCTCCACTCATTCCATCGGGAGGCCGATCCGTACCAGGGATCCCCGCTCCATGGGCACCATCTGCACGGTGCCATGGTAGGCGGCCATGAGCTGGGTGCATGTGGAAAGTCCCTGGCCAGGCCGTCGTTCAGCCTCAGTCAGAACGGGGCGCAGCTCCGGATAGGGTGCGAGAGCTCCCTCAAGCAGACGTACATCGATGGGAGCCCCATCGTCCTCCATCTCCATGCGGAAGTGGCTTCCTCCTCCCCAAGTCCTGAGCGAGATCCGCTCTGGGTGGCCTTCCATGGCATGGCCGATCAGGTGACCGAAAACCTCGGTGAAATCCGAATAGACCCCGTACAGCAGATCCCGCGGGGCCTGGAGGTTCAATTCCACGGGCAGGAATTCAGGCAGGACCCCCTCGGCCCGCACAAGTTCCAACTCCTGTTTCAGGAGGTCGTGGAGGTGGATCCATTCAGGAGATGTCGCCTCCCGCTGGCCTGCACGATGCAGCAGCGCCCTGACCAGCCCATCCACCTTATCGATGGCGGTTCGGATCTGATCCATGGATCGGTGGCATTCCAGGTGCTTGTTCGAAGCAGGAATGTCAGGGAGATCCATGAAGACAGAAAGCGCAGCACTTTCCTCCCTCAGGACACCAACAATTACTTGGAGCCTCTGGGCCACGTTCATGAAGAGGCTCCCCAGGGCAGTCTTCTGATTCTGGGACCCCAGGACCCTCTTGGCTTCCTCCATGGCCTCATGGACCGATTCCAGCTCCTCGTAGCTGGTGCCAAGGGCTTGGCTGGCCTGGGCAAGATGGGCAATGAGTTCGGCATTCTCCAGGCTGGCCTGAAGTATGCCCGCATGGAGCGCCGCCACTTCGATCTCGAAGGGTCGGAAGGGTATCTTGGGACGGTCCACCGCCAGGAACCCCCAGAGGCGTTGTTCCTCCGACCGGCTACGCAGAGGCAGCAAGAGGGCCTGGCTCTTGGGGGTCCAAAGTCCAAGCTCGATGCCCTG
>CAIXHJ010000120.1 GCA_903919165.1 uncultured Holophagaceae bacterium | reverse complement strand
GGACCTCACCAAGCTCTTCGCCAAGCACGGCTATGACGAGGGCATCATCTTCGGCCACGCCAAGGATGGGAACCTCCACTTCGTGATCACCCAATCCTTTAACGACCAGGCCGCCGTGGACCGGTACGCCCGTTTCATCGATGACGTGGTCGAACTGGTGGTGAAAAAATACGACGGGGCCTTGAAGGCCGAACACGGCACAGGCCGCAACATGGCGCCGTTCGTGGAGGCCGAGTGGGGCCCTGAAGCCAAGACCGTCATGGAGCAACTCAAGGATCTGGTGGACCCCCAGCGCCTCTTGAATCCCGGTGTCATCCTCAATGCCGATCCCAAGTGCCATCTGGCGGACCTCAAGCCCATGCCCGGCGTGGAAGAGGAAGTCGACAAGTGCATCGAGTGCGGCTACTGCGAGCCCAAGTGTCCCAGCCGTGAGCTCACGCTCACGCCCCGCCAGCGCATCGTCGTGCGCCGGGAGATGGCACGCCTCGAAGCCAATCATGAGGACCCTGCCCTGCTCGCCTCCCTGCAGGAGGCCTTCCCCTACATGGCCCTGGACACCTGCGCCGTGGACGGCCTTTGTGCCACGGCCTGTCCCGTCAGCATCGACACGGGCCAGCTCACCAAGCGATTCCGCCGCGCCAGTCACAGCCGGAGGGCTCAGAAGATCGCCCTCTCCGTGGCACGCAACTTCGGCACCATCGAGCCGGTCATGAGGGTCGCTCTTCGGGCCGGACATCTTGTCCAAACCCTTCTCGGTCCCAAGGTGATGCCTTTCATTACCCGCCTCCTGAAGCCCATCGGCACCGGCCATGAGTGGAGTCCTGAGATGCCGAAGGCCGCCAAGGCCCCGCTTCCGGTGACAACCCTGGAAGGGGCCCAGGCCATCTACTTCCCGGCGTGCATCTCCCGCATGATGGGCCACCTGCCGGGTGAGCCTTCGGAAATGAGCCTGGTCGAGGCCTTCGTGAAAGTCTCCGAACGCGCGGGGATGCCGATCCATATTCCCCGTGACGTGGAGGGGACCTGCTGTGGCGTGCCCTTCTCCTCCAAGGGTTTCGACCTGGCACACAAGTTCACGGTGAACCGTGCCATCGAGAAGTTCTGGGAGTGGAGCCAGGAGGGCCGCCTGCCCGTCGTGATGGATACCAGCCCCTGCACCTATGGCGTGATCACCAGCCGCGCCTACCTCACGCCGGAGAACCAGGCAAAGTTCGACAAACTGAAGATCATCGACAGCACGGCCTTCGCTCACGACGTTCTGCTGCCCCGGTTGAAGGTGAACCGCAAGGTGAGCTCGGTGGTGCTCCATCCGGTTTGTTCCGTGACCAAGATGGACTTGCTGCCCAAGTTGGAAGGCGTCGCCTCCGCCTGCGCCGACACCGTCGTGGTGCCCCGGGATGCCGGTTGTTGCGGGTTCGCCGGTGATCGCGGATTCATGCTCCCTGAACTGACCGCCTCCGCGACGAAACACGAAGCCCGGGAAGTGAATACGCAATCCTTCGATGGCTATTACGCCAGCAGTCGCACGTGCGAAGTTGGCATGACCCGCTCCACGGGTAAGGTGTACCGTAGCTTCCTCTACCTGCTGGAAACGGCCACACGCTGAAGGGGGTCCCAATGAATTCCCATTTCGAGGCATTCAAGACCAGGGCGGAGGCGGTCAGCGCCGAAGTCCATCGGTTCGCTGGCAAGGAGGAGGCGCTCTCCTTTGTCCTGGACTTCCTGAAGGAGACTGGCGTGTCAGAGGCGCCCCAGTGCGGCGCGGTCTGGGCGGCCGACAATTTCCTTGATGAGACCGAGAAGGTTGGCCTAAGGGCCCAGGTTCCGGGCATCACTTTCGAGGTCACCAGGGAATACTCTGCTGCTTCCAAAGTGGGTATCAGCCAGGTGGACTGGGCCATAGCCGGCACAGGGACCCTGGTCCAAGATGCCACCGGAGTCGAGAAGCGCCTGGTTTCCACCTTGCCTCCCATCCACGTGGCTCTCATCGGCGCGGATCGCATCCTGGAGGACATGGGCGGCGTGCTTGAGCGCCTCCGCCCGGACCAGCTCAACTACATCTCGTTCATCACCGGACCCAGCCGCACCGCGGACATCGAGCGGGTGCTCACCATCGGAGTTCACGGACCGGGGCGGCTCATCATCGTCGTGGTCGACCAGTTCGAAGAGGTGACGTCATGACGACCCAGTTCAGGGAATCCATTGAGACCGCCCTCCACAATCCGAACCTCAGCGGCGCCCTGGGGCGATTCTCCGAGGCCTACCGGATCAGCCGCGCCAAGGCCTACGAAGGCATCGACTTCGAGGCCGTGCGGGACCAGATCGTGGAGATCAAGGCCAGCGCCTCCTCGAACTTCGAGGCCCTGGCCGAACAGTTCAAGAAGAGCGCGGAAGCCCGCGGCGCCAAGGTCTTCAGGACCGCCGACCCCGCCCAGGTCAAGCAGTACATCCTCGCTCTCGCCAAGGAGAAGGGCGTCAAGCGGGTGGTCAAGTCCAAGTCCATGGCCTCCGAGGAAATCCACCTCAACGCCGCCTTGGAGAAGGTCGGCATCGAGGTGGATGAGACCGACCTGGGCGAGTGGATCATCCAGCTGGCCCACCAGACCCCTTCGCACATGGTGATGCCCGCCATCCACATGACCAAGGAGGAGGTCGCCGAGGTCTTCAGCCAGGAAGTGGAGGAGGGCCAGGCCCCCGACATTCCCAAGCTGGTGAAGTTCGCCCGCGCCAAGCTCAGGCCCAAGTTCCTCCAGGCGGACATGGGCATCACGGGCGCCAACATCGCCGTGGCGGAGACCGGTAGCCTGGTCATCGTCACCAACGAAGGCAACGCCCGCCTAGTGACCACCCTGCCCAGGATCCACGTGGCCATCGTGGGCATCGAGAAGCTCGTGGCCCTCGTCAAGGACATCCAGCCGATCCTCACCGCCCTGCCCCGCAGCGCCACGGGACAGTTACTCACCAGCTACGTCTCGATCATCACGGGCCAGGTGCCCAACACCGACGGTTCTCCGAAGGAACTCCACATCATCCTCATGGACAACCACCGGTCGGACATGGCCAAGGACCCCATGTTCAAGGAGGCGCTCCAGTGCATCCGGTGCGCCACCTGCCTGAACGTGTGTCCCGTCTTCCGGCTGGTGGGCGGCCACGTGTTCGGCAAGACCTACACGGGCGGCATCGGGACCATCCTCACGGCCTGGTTCGACGAGCTGAAGAAGTCCGAGGACATCCAGGGACTCTGCATCCAGTGCGGCAGCTGTGTTCCCCTTTGCCCAGGCAAGATCGACATCCCGAGGCTCATTCTGGAATTGCGGCGGCGCCTGGTGGTCGAAAAGGGTCAGTCCTTGGCCATGAAGGCGATTTTCAGCGT
>CAIXHJ010000119.1 GCA_903919165.1 uncultured Holophagaceae bacterium | reverse complement strand
GGAACTTCGCGGAGACGGAGATCCAGCGCTTCAAGGTGAAGCTCACGGGCGGTGCCGAACTGGTCCAGGCCACCATCAGGCCTGTGGAGATCCGTCCCGCCGAAATGATCAAGCAGGGCGAGAAGCTCGTCCTCGACCGCGCCTGCACCGCCTGCCACAAGCTGGGCGACCGGGATGGCGGCATCGCCCCGGACCTCAGCTCCGAAGGACTGATCAAGGACGGGGACTGGATCTACGCTCACTTCAAGAACCCGAAGTCCCGCATGCCCGATTCGATCATGCCGGCCTTCCGGTTCACGGATGACGAGTTCAAGGCCATCACGGCCTACCTCCTCACCCTCAAGGGCGCTCCCGCGCCCGCCACGGCCGAGGGGATCTACAAGGCCCTCTGCCTGCGCTGCCACGGAGAGAAGGGCGACGGCCATGGACCCATTGCCGAGCATCTGGATCCCTACCCGCGCGATCTCACCAAGGCCGGCTTCATGAACTCCAAGCCTGAGGCGCGGCTCGTCAATTCGATCCGCGACGGCGTGGCGGGCACTTCCATGCCCGCCTGGGGCAAGATCCTGAACGAGGAACAGGCGAAGGCGGTCCTGGGCCATGTCCTGACCACCTATACCAAGGAACCGCGGCGCGAGCTCAAAGCCCACGCCATCCCCGAGCGGAATCCCGTCGCCACGAGCGCGGAATCGGTAGCCCGCGGCGAGGCCCTGTTCGTCAACCGCTGCGCCGGCTGCCATGGCAAGAAGGCGGACGGCAAGGGGCCGAACTCACTGGACATCCTGCCCAAGCCCCGGAACCTCCGGAACTCCTTCTTCGTGAACAGCGTGGACGACAAGCGCCTGTTCGATTCCATCGAGTACGGCGTGCAGGGCACGGCCATGCCGCCCTGGATCGACTACGGCCTGACCAACAACGACGTGGGCGACCTCGTCAACTTCATCCGCAGCATCAACCCGAAACCGAATGGAGGCCAGCATGCAGCCGCAATTCAGTAGAGCCGAAGTGGCGAAGGCGCCAGAAGGGGCCCTGATCCACGACGATGCCACCGCCAAGTGGTTCCTGGTGAGTTCGGTGGCCTACTTCTTCATCGTGGGCATCATCGCGGTCACCATCGCGGCCAAGTTCGTGTGGCCCGACCTCATGGGCACCATGTCCTGGCTGACCTACGGCCGCCTCCGTCCCCTGCACGTGAACGGCATGCTCTTCGGCTGGTTGCTGGCCGCCGACATGGGCCTGGCCTACTACGTGATCCCCCGCCTCTGCGGCGTGAAGCTCTGGAGCGAGAAGCTTGGCATGGCCACCGCGGCGCTCTGGAACGTCATCATCCTCGGCGCGGTCGTCACCCTACTCGCCGGCCAGAACCAGGGCTGGGAGTACGCCGAGCTGCCCTGGTACCTCGACATCCTGGTGGTGGTCGCCTGGATCATGTTCGGAGTGAACGTCCTCATGACGGTCGCCTCGCGGAAGCACCAGGCCATGTACGTGACCATCTGGTACACCATGGGCTGCATCCTCTGGACGGCCTTCGTGTACCTCACGGGCAACTTCGCCACCCTGTTCACCACCGGCACGAACCAGGCGAACCTGAATTGGATGTATGTGCACAACGCCGTGGGCCTGATCTTCACGCCCATCGGCCTGGCCATCGCCTATTACTTCATCCCCCGCGCCTCGAACACGCCCCTCCACAGCCACAAGCTGTCCATGATTGGATTCTGGTCCCTGGCCTTCGTCTACGTCTGGACCGGCGCCCACCACATGCTCCACGGGCCCATCTCGCAGTGGCTCCAGACCATCGCCATCGCCTTCTCCCTCATGCTGCTCATCCCCGTGTGGGCCGTGGTCTACAACCTCTTCGCCACCATGAAGGGCCAGTGGCACCAGCTCCGCGAGAGCGTGCCCCTCAAGTTCCTCATGTCCGGCGTGGTCTTCTACCTCCTCACCTGCTTCCAGGGGCCCATGCACAGCCTCCGCACGGTGAACGCCATCGTGTCCAAGACCGACTGGATCCCCGGCCACG
>CAIXHJ010000118.1 GCA_903919165.1 uncultured Holophagaceae bacterium | reverse complement strand
CCCGACAGGTACTCGGCCCTGAAGCCCACCATGAGGCCGTTGGGAAAGGGCCAGGGCTGGCTGCCGAAGTAGCGCAGCTGGTGGACGCGGATGCCCAGCTCCTCGGCCACCTCCCGGTGCACGGCCTGCTCCAGGGATTCGCCGGGCTCCGTGAAGCCCGCCACGGAGCTGTAGACGCCGGGCTTGAAGTGAGGCGAGCGGGCCAGGGCCCATGCCCGGTCCGGTCCCTCGCCGCGCTGGATGAGGACGATGATGGCCGTCGAATTCGAAGGGAAGACGGTCCGCCCGCAGGCGGGACAGCGGCGGCTGTGGGTCTCGCCGGGTTCCAGCAGCGCGGCGCAGCCCCCGCAGAAGCGATGCCCCGCCGCCCACTCCAGCCACTGGTAGGCCCGCCCCGCCCGCAGCCAGTCCTCCTTTTCCATCCGGGGATAGGCTGCGCGGAGGCCCAGCATTTCCACGCCTTCAGGAAGCGGATGGTCTTGAGGCACCCGCAGAACGAGGAGGCCTTCGGGCAGGTGCAGGCTGATCTCAGCCTCGACCTCCGGGGTGGCCCCTGAAGGCAACCACAGGCGGTCTCCTTGGAAGATGATCCGTGCTTCGCTCATCCTTCCTCCGATCGGAACCACCTATCCAGCCGAGCCATGGCCAGGCGGAGGCGGGAGGCGCTGATCGGAATCAGTTGTTGAGTTGAAGGACAAGCGGACCTATTTCTTGCCGTGCCCATCCTGGCCATGGCCATCGTGGTTCTGGTGCTTGCCCTGGCCCTTATGGCGGCCACGGTTGCGATGCTTCTCTCGCCTGGGTTTCCGCTCCACACGGCGACCTTCCTGAGGGGAACGGGGCGACGCGTGCGAAGGGGCGGGGCTCTTGGAGATCCCGAGCGGATCCGGCAGGTTCAGGGGGTTGGGAGCTTGAGCGAAGAGCAGGGAACTGCAGAACAGCAATGCGGCGAGTGTGCGGGTCAAACGGGTCATGGGATCCTCCAGTTGCGGGGTCTGTAAAGGGGCAGGGGTCCCACCGCACTGAAGCCTGATCTTACTCCCTCACACAAAAATCACCGCATGCACCGGCGGCAGGTGCTCGGCCAGAGTAAGCCAGTCGTCGCCCTGCTTCACGCTGATCCAGACGGAACCCGCAGTCGAGCCGAAGGACGCCCCTTGCGGTGATTCGAAGGAATTTGCTCTCCGGGAGTGGCGTCGCAAGGAGAAAGACACGACATTCCCTTCACGTCTTCTGGGGGGAGCCATGCCAGTCAAAGATGTGTTAGCGAGTCGATTCATCGGAAGGCCCGAAAACGTGATCCTGGTGGATATCTACGGGGCCATGTCGCGCTTCCGCGAGGACCAGGATCTCACCGCCGAGTCTGACCTCCAGGTTTACGATGGGGCCGATGACGAGGGGCCAGAAGCCTCAACCGAACCATAATCTGGGTCCCTCCGCAGTTGAGAATGCCTCCCAATAAAAACGCAGGGGGTCGCCCCCCTGCGTAGTCTCAATCGGATTGAAGGCTACACGAGCCCGAGCTGCTTCACGGCCTCGCGCTCTTCCTCGAGCTCCTTGGCGGTGGCGTCCATCTTGGCGCGGGAGAAGGCGTTGATCTCCAGGCCCTTCACGATCTCCACCTGGCCGTTCTTCACGGTGACGGGGAAGCCGTAGACCAGGCCCTTGGGCACGCCGTAGCTGCCGTCGGAGACGAAGGCCATGCTGGTCCAGTCGCCTTCGGGGGTGCCGTGCGCCCAGCTCTTCATGTGGGCGATGGCGGCGCTGGCGGCGCTGGCGGCGCTGCTGAGGCCGCGGGCCTCGATGATGGCCGCGCCGCGCTTGGCCACGGTGGGGATGTAGGTGGACTCGTACCAGGCGTGGTCATTCACCAGGTCGTACGCAGTCTTGCCTTCGACTTCGGTATGGTAGAGGTCGGGGAACTGGGTGACGCTGTGGTTGCCCCAGATGGTCATCTTCTTGATCGAGGTGACGGGCTTCCCCGTCTTCTCCGCCAGCTGGGAGATGGCCCGGTTGTGGTCCAGGCGCACCATGGCGTGGAACTGGGTGGGCTTGAGCTTGGGGGCGTGGGACAGGGCGATCAGGGCGTTGGTGTTGGCGGGATTGCCCACCACCAGCACCTTGACGTTGCGGCTGGCCACTTCGCTCAGGGCATGACCCTGGGGCTTGAAAATGCCGCCGTTGGCGCTCAGCAGGTCGCTGCGCTCCATGCCGGCCTTGCGCGGCAGGGCGCCCACGAGCAGCGCGTAGTCAGCGTCCTTGAAGGCCACCATGGGATCGTCGGAGGTCACGACGCCCGCCAGCAGGGGGAACGCACAGTCGTTGAGCTCCATGACGACGCCGTTGAGCGCCTTCAGGGCGGGCGTGATCTCCAGCAGCTGAAGGATCACAGGCTGATCTGCGCCCAGCATCGCGCCACTGGCGATGCGGAAGAGCAGGCTGTATCCGATCTG
>CAIXHJ010000117.1 GCA_903919165.1 uncultured Holophagaceae bacterium | reverse complement strand
CTGTTGAAGGAACAGGGCGCGGATGACGTGCTGGTCTTTGCGGGCGGCATCATCCCCGACGAGGACATCCCCGCCCTGAAGGCCGCGGGCATCCGCGAGGTGTTCCAGCCAGGCACCAACACCGACGACATCGTGGCCTTCATCCGCGACGCGATCAAAGACTGATGGCCAGGACCAGTCCTTTATTTGAGTGCACCGCCTGCGGCGCCAGGCACCCGAAGGCGATGGGAAGATGCACGGCCTGCGGCGCCTGGGACGCTGTTTTCGAAGTGCGAGGCACGTTGAAACGGGACCTCCAGCGGGCCGGGTCCGCCTATTCCCAGAGCCACTACGCGGGTCCCGTGGCCCTGCCCGATGTGGACGTCACGGACACGCACCGGACGCCCACCGGTCTCGCCGAATTGGACCGCGTGCTGGGCGGGGGCGTGGTGCCGGGCATGGTGGCCCTGCTCGGCGGCGAACCCGGCATCGGAAAGTCCACGCTGCTCTTGCAGTGGGCCGCCACGGCGAAAGGCACGGTGCTCTATGCCAGCGGCGAGGAGAGCGAACGGCAGATCAAGCTGCGGGCCCAGCGCCTGGGTGCCGAGCATCCGGGCATCCACCTGCTGGCGGAAACCGACGTGCGCCGCATCCTCGAGGAGGCCGAGCGCATGAAGCCTGGCCTGCTGCTGGTGGACAGCATCCAGACCCTCTTCGATCCTGATTTTGAAAGCAGCGCGGGCAGCGTCAGTCAGGTGCGCGGATGCGCCGCCCTGCTCACCCGCTGGGCCAAGGCCACGGGCACGCCCCTGGTGCTGGTGGGCCACGTCACCAAGGACGGCAGCCTCGCAGGGCCGAAAGTGCTGGAACACCTGGTGGACACGGTGATGGCCTTCGAGGGAGACCGCCACCACCACCACCGTCTGCTGCGGGCCCTCAAGAACCGCTTCGGTGCGGCCTTCGAACTGGGCGTCTTCGCCATGACCGAAAGGGGCCTGGTTCCCGCCGAGGGCAATCCCTTCTTCCTGGACGCCGAGCCCCGGCCCGGGTGCGCCGCCACCGTGGTGCTCAGCGGCACGAGGCCCATGGTGGTGGAGATCCAGGCCCTGGTGGCCTCTGCGGGCCTGGGTATTCCCCGCCGCACGGCCCTTGGGATTGATGGACAGCGGCTGGCCATGCTCTGCGCCGTGGCCGAGCGGAGGGGCGGCGTGCAACTCCACGACCGCGACGTCTACTTGAACGTGGCCGGCGGGCTGGAGATCGAGGATCCCGCCGCGGACCTCGCCGTCATCGCCGCCCTGTGCAGCAGCGCCGGTGGCCGCCTGCTGGCGGAGAAGTGCCTCTTCATGGGCGAGGTCGGGCTCACGGGCGAAGTGCGTCCCGTGGCCCAGCTTCCCCTGCGCCTTCAGGAAGGCGCCCGTCTGGGCTTCAGCTGCGCCGCCGTGCCCCGCCTGGGCCTGGAGGGGAAAAGCCCCCTCGACCTCTTTCCCGAAATCAGCGTCGAGCGGCTGCGGAACAAGGCCTGGATGAAGGGCGTGGTGGAGGAATAGCGACCTTTCCCTTGGATGGATGGTGCCCTCTCGGCATCCAAGTCAGGAATCCGGATGGAATGGAACCATGCTTGCCTGGCGCCCCCTTGCACTCTGCGCAATCCTCCTCTGCAGCCCTGGCCGCGCCAACGGGCTGGTCACCATCCACTCGGAGCGCTTGCACCGGGAGGTCCCGGTCGCGCTGCACGTGCCAGCCGCTGACATCCTGGTGCCCTGGATCAAAGCACACCCCGGTTCGCGGATGCTGCTGGTCCTGTTCCTGCCCGGGGCCTTCGATGGCCCGGAGGAGTTCCTCAAGGAAGGCCTGGAGGCCTTCCTGTCCGATCAGGAAGCCAAAGGGACCATCCCCCCCCGAGCCTCTGGGTGGCTGTGACGCACTACCGCAGTTGGTACGCCGACCGCGCTGATGGCAGCTTCCCCTACGAGCAGTTCATCACCCAGGAGCTGATCCCGATTCTGGAGGCAAGGCATCCGGAGTTCGGCGGATGTCCTGAAGCACGGTCCGTCGCCGGCCTCAGCATGGGTGGCTTCGGGTCCCTGAACCTCGCCGCTCGCACAGGAGCCTTCTCGAAATGCCTCGCCCTCTCTCCGGCCCTGGTCGAGCCTCCATTCAAACAAGTGCAGTGGTTCATCCGGTGGAGCCTGAACCGGATCTTCCCCTTGGACCCAGCAGCGTTCGCCCCATGGAATCCCTGGAAACACCTCGGTGGTTCCGCGGAGTTGGTGGTTGGATGGGGCACTGAGGACAAGTACGGTCTGTCGGATACATGCCGGACCTTCGCCCGAGTCTGCCAAGACAGGAATCCGCCCCTTTTCCTGGAACTCTGCCCTGGAGGCCATGACTGGGGCTATTGGACCCCTGCCTTCAAGCGATGGACGCCCTGGCTGCTGGTTGCAGGCGAAGGTGGAACGACGGGGTCGCCCCAGGAACCAGCGTCTGGAATTCCCTTCGGACGTATGATCGGTCCATGACCTGGAAGCCTAGTCTCCGCGAAGGTGCGAACCCCCTCGCCCTGCCCCTTGATCCTCTGCAGGGCTACCTGCTGTCGCGGGTGGACGGAACCCTGGATGTGCCGACCCTTGCGTCGTTGATGAATCTGGGGGAGGACCAGGTGGCGGCCATGCTAGGCGAGCTGGTGGCCCTGGGCGCGGTGGCTTCGGCCGTACCTGCCACTCAGCCGAGCCTTGCTAAGCCCGTGGAGTCACAACCCGGGCCTGAATCCCTAGTGGAAGAAGAAGGCGAAGACGACGGCGAGGGCGATACTCCCGCAATCCGGGCCAGGGCAGCAACTCACCGTCAGTTGTTCGAGGAGCGCCTGCACGCCCGCCCTGTGGATGAGCGGGTGGCCCTGGCGCGGGTGGCGGCGGAGCCCGAACTGAGCGCCTTCTGCTTCGATCCCACAGCTGAGGTCATCCGCGCCGTGCTGGAAAACCCTCAAGCGGGCACTATCCATGCGCGCCTCATCGCGACCCACCACCGGACGGCCGCGGGCCTGGAGGCCCTGGGCGGCCGCGTGCCATTCACCAGCGACGGTGACG
>CAIXHJ010000116.1 GCA_903919165.1 uncultured Holophagaceae bacterium | reverse complement strand
GGTAGGGTGGCGGGTCGGGGCATGGCTCCTCCAAGAATTCTTTAAATGTTGTCAGGACAGCCTTCGTTTCCCTGGGTAACATAAACTGCCCTCAGGAGCCCTGGTCGTGAGTGTAAAGTCCATCTTCAAGGAGTTCCCATGACTACCGCCAAAGTCTACGCCGCTGCTTCCGCCACTTCTCCCCTCGCACCCTTCCAGATCGAACGGCGGGCTACAGGACTCCACGACGTCCAGATCGAGATCGCCTACTGCGGCATCTGCCACTCGGACCTCCACCAAGTGCGCAATGAGTGGGGGAACAGCACCTATCCAATGGTTCCGGGCCACGAGATCGTGGGCAGAGTCACCGCCGTGGGCGCCCATGTGAAGGGCCTCAAAGTGGGCGACCTGGCGGGAGTGGGTTGCCTTGTGGACAGTTGCCGCGCTTGCCCCAGTTGCCAGCGCCATCTAGAGCAGTTCTGCGAAAAGGGCGCCGCCTTCAGTTACAACGGCACGGAGATGGACCGCACGACGCCCACCTACGGCGGTTATTCGTCGAGCGTGGTGGTGGACGAGGCCTTCACCCTGAAGATCTCCCCCAAGCTCGACCTCGCTGCCACCGCGCCCCTACTCTGCGCGGGCATCACCACTTACTCGCCCCTGCGCCATTGGAAGACGAAGAAAGGCGACAAGGTGGGTGTGGTGGGCCTGGGCGGCCTGGGCCACATGGCCGTGAAGATCGCCGCTGCCATGGGAGCTGAAGTCACCATGCTAAGCACTTCGAAGGCCAAGGAGGCGGATGCCCGCAAGCTGGGCGCCCACCACTTCGGCCTGACGTCCGATGACACCACGTTCAAGCAGCTGGCGGGGCAGTTCGACCTCATCATCGACACCATCTCCGCGCCCCACGATTACAACAAGTACCTGGGTCTGCTCCGCATCGAGGGGGCCATGGTGCTTCTGGGCGTCCCCCCGGAACCCACACCCGTCTCCGCCTTCCCCCTGATCATGGGCCGGCGCACCCTCAGCGGGTCGCTCATCGGTGGCCTCCAGGAGACCCAGGAGATGCTTGATTTCTGCGCCGAGCACGGCATCGTCTCCGAGATTGAACTCATCCCGGTCCAGCAGGTGAACGCGGCCTACGAGCGCATGCTGAAGAACGACGTGCGGTACCGCTTCGTGCTGGACCTGAAGACGCTGTAAGCCTCAATCCAGCGGTACGGGCAATCCGTGCTGACGGAGGAAGGTGAGCTTGTCCCAGTAGCCGCGCTGGAACGCAATGCGCCCCTCCACTACGTGGAAGAGGCCGCAGCCGCGTAGGCCCAAGGGATCCCGCCACTCGAGGACGGCCCATTCGCCATCCTCGAAGAGGTTCTCGACGAGGCACACCATCTTTGCCGATGCAAAGCCGGCGGCGAACATGGCCCGGATCTCATCCCGACCCACCACCGGAGCCTCGGCCACCTGGTAATTCACCGCGTCCTCCGTGTACAGCGCAGCGAGCGTATCCACGTCCTGGCGGTTGAATGCCTCCACCCAGGCTGAGACCAGGGATCTTGGGGTGGTGGTGGGCAGGGTTCACCTCCAGAGGTTCAAGGTTGTATCTCAACACTTGGTCTGGAAGCGAAGGATTCCATCCGAACCCAGCGAACTTTGCAATCGCCCATGATGCTCCAGGTGGTTCAGATGGGCGATGGCCTCGCCCATGGC
>CAIXHJ010000115.1 GCA_903919165.1 uncultured Holophagaceae bacterium | reverse complement strand
GTCCCCATGAGGGGGGGTGGGGGCGTGGGGGGGCCATCGTAGGGTTCGTGGGGGCAGCACTGGCCATCGGGTTTGCGGCCGGTGCCGAGTCCACCATTGGCAAGCACGAGCTTGGCACGACAATCGCATTGGGATCAGTAGCACTTGCCTCTCTCTTGGTAATGGCCCCTATTTCCGCGGCCGGAGGATCCTCCGAGCGTAGTGGAACGGGAGCCACAGGCCTACTTGGCCTGAGAATAACGGGCTGGATCCTCTATGGTCTGACCGCGGCTGACGGAGCTGGCCTGATCGCCATGGGGGCAGCCGGTGTGAGTATCCCCCACGGGCCATCCATCGCAGCGGGGGTGCTTGGAATGGCCAGCCTGATCATGTTCGCTGCCGATGACTTGGTGTCTCGCTCAGAAGCCCAAGCTCAGAGCCAACAGCCCATGCTGCCAGAACATGCCGGCGCTGATCTTGAGTTGAGGCAATCTCTGATGCAGCGACCGACAACGCCTAGGTTGGTGGTCGCTCCATTCCTCACGCCCGTTCGCCTCGCGGACGGAGCGACGGGAGGGCTGCTCGGCGTCGTCGGTGCTTTCTAGCCCCTTGAGCAGCAGACTACCGCGCGGTGAGGTAGGTGGTGCGCTGAAAGGCGCGGGCATGGTGCCAGTGGCATGTTCAGAGGTGCGGCAAACGGGCATGGCAATGAGGTGAATGTAGGCTGAAGGCAGGCAACTTTGGCGAGCCGTTGCCGACAACCATGTATGCCGAGACCGCTCCGCTTCGTCCCAGCAGTCTCGCTCGTCGAGACCACCACTCGCACCCTGCAGGGCAGGCTGCTCCTCAAACCGTCGCCCGAGCTGACCGACATCATCCTCGGCGTCATCGGCAAGGCCCAGGACCTTTACAAGATGACCATCCACGCCTTTGTCGTGGTTGGGACGCACGCGCATTTTCTTCTGTCCCCGCCCAGCGCCGAAAAGCTCGCGAGGTTCATGCAGTTCGTGAACGCCAACATCGCCAAAGAGGCTGGACGACTCCACCGGTGGCGTGAGCGCCTGTGGTCTCGCCGCTACCGTTCGATCATTGTCGCCGACGAGAAGGCCGCCCATGCACGCCTACGCTACATCCTGTCCCATGGCGCAAAAGAAGGTCTTGTCGGCAAGCCCGCCGACTGGCCAGGCCCCAACTGCGTCGCCGCCCTCACCACCGGCGAGTTGTTGCGCGGAACCTGGTTCGACCGTTCCGCCGAGTACATCGCACGTCAGCGCGGCGAGTCCGTGTTGCCATCGCAGTTCGCCACCACATTCGACGTCAAGCTCACTCCCTTGCCCTGTCTCCTGCACTTGACCGAGGACCAGCGCCAGGCCGAGTGCCGCCGCATGGTCGAGGAGATTCAGGCCGCAGCCAAGGCAGAGAACAAGGCCAAGGGCCGGGAGCCCATGGGCGTCACCGCCATTCTGGGACAGGACCCGCACAGCCGCCCTGCCACCACCGACCGCAGTCCCGCGCCTTTTGTCCACGCCTCCGACGAAAGAACCGAACTCGATTTCCGCGCCCAGTACCGCGCCTTCGTGGACGCCTTCCGCGCCGGCGCCCTGCGCCTGCGCGACCGGGCCAGCGAGCTGGCTGACCTGTTCCCCCTGTGGGCCTTCCCGCCCGCCCTGCCATTCAACGCCCCGGCCTGACCAGGACCGGCCACCACCCCGCTGACGAACCCACGGACCGGGTGTCCAAGGGAAAGCCGCGCCCATCGGCTGCCAGCGACGAGAGATCCATCTTTCCCCGGCCCCGATCTCCCTCCTGCCCAGCCCAAGGACCACCTTCTTCCCCCGGCGTGGCCATCCTCGCTGTCGCCTTCCCAAGCCGCCACCTCGATCAACGGCGATCGCGGAAGCCATCCGCCGGCGTTTCAGGAAGACTCCAGGAAGACACTGGCACCATCATCTGGGTTTCAGGAAGACTCCAGGAAGACACTGGCACCATCATCTGG
>CAIXHJ010000114.1 GCA_903919165.1 uncultured Holophagaceae bacterium | reverse complement strand
TCTTCTGGAACTCGTCCGCCAGCCAGTCGATGATCGCCTGGTCGATGTTGTCGCCACCCAGGTGCGTGTCGCCATTGGTGGACTTCACCTCGACCACACCCTCGGAGACTTCCAGAATGCTGATGTCGAAGGTGCCTCCGCCGAAGTCGAAGACCGCGATGGTGCCGTCCTTCTTCTTGTCCAGGCCGTAGGCCAGGGCCGCGGCCGTGGGCTCGTTCACGATGCGCTTCACGTCCAGGCCCGCGATGGCGCCGGCGTCCTTGGTGGCCTGGCGCTGGGCATCGTTGAAGTAGGCGGGCACGGTGATGACAGCTTCGGTGACCTTCTCGCCCAGGTAGGCCTCGGCGGCTTCCTTCATCTTGGTGATAACGGCCGCGCTGATCTCCTCGGGACTGAGCTTCTTCCCAAGCACATCGACAGTGCAGCCACCCTTGTCGGCACGCTCGACCGTGTAGGGCACGAGTGTCTGTTCCCGGTCCGAATCGGCATAGGGCAGACCCATGAACCGCTTGATGGAATAGATGGTGATCTTGGGCTGGGCCACGGCCTGCCGTTTGGCGGAGACGCCCACGAGGCGCTCGCTGGTCTTGGGATTGAAGCCCACCACAGAGGGCGTCGTATTCGACCCCTCGGGATTCGGGATCACCTTGGGCTGCCCGCCTTCCATGATGGCCACGCAGCTATTGGTGGTACCGAGGTCAATACCGATGATCTTGCCCATGTCATTCCTCCTGGGGACCAGGCTGGGCTCTGCCCACCCTGATCTTAATGATCATAAGGGGTAGGGGACCCTTGTCAACATGATCTTCTAAAAATTACTAAGATTATCTTCACTATTGATAGCGTAATGAATGCGGATATGCTGAAAGCCATGGCTCTTCATCCCTGCCCCATCTGCCGCACGCCCACCACCTGGGAGGGGAACCCCTTCAAGCCCTTCTGCTCGGAGCGGTGCCAGATCCGGGATCTGGGCGCCTGGTCCAGCGAAGGCTACCGCGTCCCCGAGAAACCCCAGGAGGAGGACGGCGAGGGCTGGACTGGCGAAGGGGAGGGAGACTGAGCGCCCCCCTGCTCAGGTCTCCTCAAGTCAGAACAGCCAGAGGTGATCCGCAGGGATGTCCACCAGTTGCTCACCAGGGGCCATGGCCTCACTGCCATAGGCGCGAAGGTTGCTGCCGGCCAGGTTGAAGACATACTCCCAGGCGTTCCCCAGGTAGACCGAGGCCGTGAGGGGCAGGCGCAGCGTGTTTTCAAGGAGCTCCTTGGCGAGCCTGATCTTCTCCAGGCGGATGATGGCCGTGGCCTGGTCTCCCACTTGCAATGGCGAGCGGAGCCGGCCCTGGAGCGACCACCCATTTCCCTCAATCTGAGCCGAGTCGCCGTCCACACGGGTGATCCGCCCGGCAATCGTGTTGTTGGCTCCCATGAATTCGGCCACAAAGAGCGATTTGGGCTCCCCGTACATCTCCTGCGGCGTTCCGGCCTGCTCGATCACCCCCTCCTTGAGAAGGACAATCTTGTCAGCCATGGCCATGGCCTCGGCTTGGTCATGGGTGACGCAGACGGCTGACAGGTTCAGGTCGATGATCAACTGCCGCAGCCAGATGCGGGCCTCCTCGCGCAGCTTCGCGTCGAGGTTGGAAAGGGGTTCGTCGAGCAGGATCACGCGGGGGTTGTACACCAGTGAACGGGCCAGGGCGACGCGCTGCTGCTGGCCTCCGGAGAGTTGGTGGGGATGGCGCTCGTTGAGATCCCCGAGCCCCAGGTTCTTCAAGACGGCATGGACCCGCTCCTTGGTCTCGCCCGCGGGCGTCTTCCGCAGCTTGAGCCCGTAGGCCACATTCTGGTAGACCGTCCGGTGGGGCCAGAGGGCATATGACTGAAAGACGAACCCCAGGGCGCGCTTCTCCACTGAGACTTCAGTCTTCGTGGCCGATTCGAACACCTTCTGCTCGCCGATGCGGATGGAACCTTGGGTCGGGAGTTCCAGCCCCGCGATGGCGCGGAGCAGGGTGGTCTTGCCGCTGCCCGACGGGCCGAGGAGGGCCACGATCTCGCCCCGGTTCACGTCCAGGCTGACGCCCTTGAGGATATGGTTCTTGCCCAGGGTGACGTGAAGGTCTTGGACACTCAGTTCGATCTCAGTCATGCAGCTTGACTCCATAGCGCAGTGCGATCCCCATCCCCACGCTGACCAGCAGGATGTTGATGAATGACAGGGCGGAAATGATCTCGATGGCGCCCGCGCCCCACAGGGAGACCATCAGCGAGCCGATGACCTCAGTGCCGGGGCCGAGCAGGTAGACACCGGTGGAATACTCGCGCTCGAAGATCATGAAGATCATCAGCCAGCTGGCCAGCAGCCCGAACCGGATGAGCGGGATGGTGATATGGCGGTTGACCTGACCGGGTGTGGCGCCGGTGACCCGGGCGCACTCCTCCAGTTCGGGACCGACCTGCAGGAGTGAGGTGCTGATGAGCCGCATGCCGTAGGCCAGCCAGACCACCGAATATGCCAGCCACAGGCTGACTAGTGTCTTTCGGAACGGCACCAGAGGCGGAAAGAAGAGGAAGACCCAGAGGAAGGCCAGTCCGGCCAGAAGGCCCGGGATGGCCCGGGGCGTCATGACCGTGTAGTCCAGAAGACGGGTCCACCCGTTGTTCTTGCGATGGGAGGAGAGGCCGATGAAGGTGAAGCAGATCACGGACAGCCCGCCACCGATGACGCCCAGCAGGATGGTGTTGACCACCCCCCGCAGCAGGTTGGGCTGCTCGAAGACCTGCTTGAAGTTGTCCAGGGTAAAGGCTTCCAGGAAGGTGACGCCCTCGCCCCAGTTGGTTACGAAGGCCCGGAAGATGACGCCGACGAGCGGGATGATCACCGTCACCGCCAGCCAGAGGAACACGAGGCCTGCGGCCACCCAGCGCCAGGGGCCAAGCGGCAAGGTGCGTTGACGCGAACCCTTGCCCTTGAGGGTGATGTACTTGTGGGCGTTGCGAAGCAGGAAGCGCTGGGACAGCACCATGGGGACTGTGATGGCCACGATGCACATGGCCACGGCGGCCATCAGGTGGTAGGACGGAACCCCCAGCTTGTTGGTGAGCTTGTAGAGGTAGGTCGCCAGCACCAGATGACCTTCAGGATCACCCAGGACGAGGGCGAGGCCGAATATCTGAAAACCGAGGAAGAACACCAGCACGCCGCTGTAGAGCATGGCCGGCATGACCATGGGCAGACTGACGGTGGTCGCCACTTTCAGGGGACCGGCTCCAGCCACGCGAGCCGCCTCTTCCACATCGGAACTGAGGCTGCGCAGGGCCGATGATGTGTAGAGATAGACATGGGGAACATGGGAAAGCCCGGCGATCAGGACGATGCTGGTCATGGAATACAAGTACCACGGCACGCTGCCCAGCAGCTTCTGTGCCCAGATGGAGACGAACCCCACAGGGCCTACGGCCACCGTGTACCCAAAGCAGAGAACCATCGGTGATACGAAAACGGGGATCAGCAGCAGCGGTTCGATCCACGTTCGTCCGGGCAGATCGGTGCGCACCATCAGGAAGGCCAGTACGCCACCCATGGGGACCGCGATCACCCCCATGCCACAGGAAATATAAAGGGAGTTGAGGAAGGAGCGCTTGAAGTCCGGGTCATCGAAAATGAACCGGTAGGCGTCCAGTCCGTAGAGCTTCTGGGCCTGGAAGAAGGGCGCGTCCAGAAAGCTCTGCCAGCAGAGCAGGCCGATGGGCAGGAAAACCGCGATCGCGGTGAGGAGGATCACCGCGATCTTGGCAAGCGACATCCTTTTCATGGGCTACTTGACGGTCCCGAGCGCCTGCTGCCACTTCTTGAGGAAGTCGAGCCGTTTGCGCGGTTCCAGAAACTCGATCGTCTCCTGACCGATGGAAATGGGCTTCGCCCCAGTGCCGAGCAGCTTGGAGAGGTTGGCCATGGTGGTCTCCCCCTTGATGTCGGAACGAATGGCGAACAGATCGGCCTTGTCCGAGATGATCTGCTGCCCCCGGACCGAGAGGATGTAGTCCACCCAGAGCTTGGCGGCGTTGGGGCTCTTGGCGTGCTTCGAAATGAACATGACCCGTGACATGACGACCGTGTAGTCAGACGGGTAGAGGTAGCCGATGGAAGGATCCTTCTTGGCCTTCAGGAAGGCGTAGGAGCCGATGATGTTGTAGCCCAGGAGGGCCTCGCCGGAGCTGACCTTTTCCATCATGGCGCCGGTGCTGGTGTAGACCTTCACCCCAGCGTTGCCCAGCACTTTGGCCATGTCCCAGAACCCGTTTGGATTGTTCTTGAGGTCCTGGGTCAGGTAGGAGAAGCCTACGCCGCTGCGCTCGGGATCGTAGGAGACGATCTTGCCCTTGAATTTGGGGTTGGCGAGAACCCGGGCGAGATCCGCGTGGGACTTGGGGATCTCGTCATCCTTGAGCAGGCGCTTGTTGTAGAGGATGGAGATGGGCTCATAGGTGGTGCCGTAGGCCGTGTCCTTCCAGTTGGCCCAGGATGGGAGATTCTTGGCCTCAGGAGACTTGTAGATCACCGCATTCCCGTCGAGGACCAGTTTCATCTGGAGGTCCATGGAGGAACTCCAGGTGACGTCACCGGTCCCCCCGCCCGAGGCGGCCTCGCCGATGAAGCGGTTGTAGAGCTCGGTACTGTTGAGATCGTTGTACTCGACCTTGATGCCCGGGTACAGGGCCTCGAAGTCCTTGACGATCGGCTCGGCGGACTTGGTATCGGTCGTCGCATAGATCACGACCTTGCCTTCCTGCTTGCCAGCGTCGATGAGCTTCTGGTAGTCAGCCGGATAGCCGGTCGGCGGGGCGGCCTGCAACGCAAGTGGCATGGCTATAAAGAGGCCAAGGGTAAGCCTGAGAATGGTTCGGGACAAAGATAGCTGTTTCATAGAATGCACCTTCCTGTCATGCGGAATGGGAATCAACCAGAGGATGGTATTCGAGTGCCCGGATCATAACCAGTCACCGTGTCCCAAGTTGGCAAGATGGGCCTGGTCATTGAACCCATCTTGCCGCCGGGCGCCCCCAACTACAGTGCCCGGATTCGGATGCCCAGAACGATCTCCGTCTGGCTGTCGTGTCCGTTCGTGCTTGAAAGCTTGTAACCATCCTTGAGTTTCATCTGGTCGAACCCAGCGTAGGCTTCCATGCGGCTGCTCAGGTGGCGCATGATCAGGCCGTAGAGCACGTCCTTCTGACCGGCGCCAAACACTGTGGAGGTAGCGGTGTTGGCGAAGGGGTTCTGGAAGGTGGCCGTTGCCAGAGACGCCCCCTTGAGTCCGGAGTTGTCGGTCTTAAGCACTTCGTAGCCTAGGTGGTAGCTCCACTTGGGATTGGTCTGGACCGTGCCGGAGATGGTGTAGGCCGAATCGTCGCGTTCCGGGTGACCGGCGCCCTGGTCGGCGGTGTACTTGAAGTAACCAGCATTCAATCGAAGCCACGAGACGGGCTTGACGTTGCCGCCAACTCCTGTCGACTTCTGGGTGTAGCCGCTGTTGTTGGCCTCGGAATGGAAGATGGAGGCATGCCAGTTCTCGGCGTTGTAGCCCAGGGCGACTTCGGCGGTGGAGTTCTTCGTCGATGTGTTGGCCTCCGTGGAGGTCAGGTTGTAGGCCGCACCCATGGCGAAGCCGCTCTTGGTGATCTTCTTCCAGGTGATACCTCGGTTGACGCGGGTGCCGTCCACGCTGGCAGCAAAATAGATCAGTTGCTTGAAATTGTTGGTGTTGGTCCAGCCGCCCTCGTCGTAGTTTACTTCGGCATGGGCGAAGGGGTCGCCGTAGATCACCGCGAAGTCGCGGGC
>CAIXHJ010000113.1 GCA_903919165.1 uncultured Holophagaceae bacterium | reverse complement strand
CGCCGGTACCACGAACAGCGTGAACACGGTCCCGATGGACAGCCCCGTGAAGATCACCAGCCCCATGGCCCTCCGCCCCGCGGCCCCGGCTCCGCCGGCGATGACCAGGGGGAACACCCCCAGCACCATGGCGGCTGTGGTCATGAGGATGGGGCGCAGGCGGATGGCGGCGGCTTCGGTGATGGCCTCGAGGCGGGTGTGGCCCGTGGCCTGGAGTTCGTTGGCGAACTGCACGATGAGGATGCCATGCTTGCTGATGAGGCCCATGAGCGTGACCAGGCCCACCTGGGTGTAGATGTTGAGGGTGGCTACACCGAGGTTGATGAAGAGCATGGCGCCGAACAAGGCCATGGGCACCGACACCAGAATGATGAAGGGATCCCTCAGGCTGTTGAACTGGGCTGCCAGGGCCAGGAAGACGATGATGATGGCGAAAACCAGGGTGACGAGGAACCCGCCGGCTTCCTGCATGAACTGGCGGGAAACGCCGGAGTAGTCGGCCTGATAGCCCGGAGGCGCGGTGTCCTTGAGGGCCTTGCGGAAGAAGTCGAGCACCTGCTCCTGGGAGAAGGAGGAGGCGTAGACCCCGGAGATGGTGGCGGAATTCAGCTGCTGGAACCGGTTGATGGATTGCGGCACCACCGTGTTCTTCATGGAAGCCAAGGTGGACACCGGCAGCATGGTACCGTCCGCCGTGCGGACGTAGTAGTCCAGCACCTGGCCGGGGTTCAGCCGGTTCACCTGGAGGACCTGGGGGATGACCCGGTAAGAGCGTCCCCCGATGGAGAAGTAGTTCACGTAGCCGCCGCCCAGGGCATTGCCCATGGCCCCGCCCACGTCCTGCAGGGTGAGCCCCAGGGTGGCCACCAGGTCCCGGTCCAGGACCACGGTGCTCTGGGGCTTGTCGATCTTGAGGTCGACGTCCACGAAGAAGAACATGCCGCTGGCGCGGGCCCTGTCCAGGACGCCCTTGGCCACCTCGTTGAGCCGCTCGAAGGGCTCGGTGGTCTTGATGACGAACTGCACCGGGAGGCCGGTGGCGCCCGGCAGGGAGGGCGGCTGGAAGGTCGCCACCGTAGCCCCCGCGATGCCCGCGCAGGACACCTGGAAGGCCGTCTGGACCGTTTCGGCGCTGCGCTTGCGCTGGTTCCAGGGCTTCAGGATGAGGCCCGCGAACCCGTTCCCGGCACTGGTGAACTGGAACATCTGCTCGTACTCGGGAAACGCCTTGGCGATGCCGAACACCTGGTCGGAGTAGGTCTGCATCTGCTGCACGGTGGCGCTGGGCGGCCCCTGGAGGGCGGCCATGATGAAGCCCTGGTCCTCCTGGGGCGCCAGCTCGGACTTGGAACTGGAGAAGAGGAAGCCCGTGGCCACAAGGATGAGGACGCCCATCACCACCGTCACCTTGGAGGTGGCCAGGGAACTGCTCAGGACGCGCAAGTAGTGCCCGTGGAACCACTCGAACTGGCCGTCGATGAAGCGGACGAACCGGCCCGTGTCCTGTTCGGCCTTGAAGAACCGCGAGCACATCATGGGCGACAGGGTCAGCGCCACCACGGCCGACACCGCCACGGCCCCGGCCAGGGTGAAGGCGAATTCCGTGAAGAGGCTGCCCGTGAGGCCCCCCTGGAAGCCGATGGGGACGTACACTGCCACCAGGACCACGGTCATGGCCAGGATGGGCCCGCCCAGTTCCCGGGCGGCCTGGAGGGAGGCCTCCAGGGGCGTCTTCCCCTCCCGCATGTGCCGGTCGGCGTTCTCCACCACGATGATGGCGTCGTCCACCACCAGGCCGATGCCCAGCACCAGGGCCAGCAGCGTGAGCAGGTTGATGGAGTAGCCGAAGGCCAGCATGACGGCGAAGGTCCCCACCAGGGACAGGGGCATGGCGATCACCGGCACCACCACGGCCCGCAGGGTTCCCAGGAAGAGATAGATCACCACGGTGACGATGAGCAGGGCTTCGGCGAGGGTCTTGATGACTTCCACGATGGACGTGTTGATGAAGTCCGTGGCGTCGTAGACGATCGCCCCCGTGAGGCCCGAAGGAAGCTGGGACTGGATCTCGGGGAAGGCGCGGCGCACCCGCTTGGCCACGTCGAGGATGTTGGCCTCGGGGGCCACCTTGATCCCAATGAAGACCGATTGCCGGCCGTTGAAGGACACGTTGAAGGAGTAGTCGTCGGCCCCGAGGGTGACGGTGGCCACGTCCTCCAGGCGCACGATGGCGCCGCCGCTCTGGCGGATGGCCAGTTTCCTGAACTCCTCCACCGTATGCAGGTCCGTGGCGGCCGTGAGGTCCACGGTCACCATCTGGCCCTTGGTGGCGCCCAGGGTTGACAGGACGTTGTTGTTCGCGAGCGCCGTGTTCACTTCGGTGGCGGTCACGCCATGGGCCGCCAGGCGCTGGGGATCCAGCCAGGCCCTGAGGGCGAAGTTGCGGGCGCCCAGGATCTCGGCGGTCTGCACGCCGGGGAGGGAATCCAGCCGAGGCTTCACCACCCGCACCAGGTAGTCCGTGATGTTGTTGGTGGGCAGGACCTCGCTGTAGAAGCCCATGTACATGGCGTCGGTGTTGTCGCTCATCTGCACCGTGATCACCGGCTGCTGCGCCTGGGGCGGAAGCTGGTTCTTGACGGCGTTGACCTGGGTGGTGATCTCCGTGAGGGCCTTGTTGGCGCTGTAGTTCAGGCGCAGGGTGGCGGTGATGGTGGAGACGCTGTTGACGCTGGTGGAGGAGAGGTAGTCGATGCCCTGGGCCTGGGCGATGCTGGATTCCAGGGGCTGGGTGATGAAGCCCCCGACGGTGGTGGCGTCCGCCCCGTAGTAGAGGGTGGTCACCGTCACCACCGCGTGCTCAGTCCTGGGGTACTGGTTCACGGGCAGGTTGAAGATGGACCGCATCCCCAGCACGAGGATCAGCAGGCTCACCACCGTGGCGACCACGGGCTTGCGGATGAACAGGTCGGTGAAGTTCATGGACCGAAGGCCTCACTGTTCCTGGGGAGCCGGGTGCGGGTCAGAGGCGGGCTGCACCTTGTTGTCCACCACGAGGGGAGTCCCGTTGCGCAGCTTCAGCCCGCCGCTGGTCACCACCTGGGCGCCGGCTTCCAGCCCCTTGAGAATGGCCACTTGGTCGCCCCGGGTGGGTCCGGTGGTCACGAACACCTCCTGGGCCCTAAGGCCCCCTGGGCTCTGGACCGCCAGGAAGACCACGGAACCATACGGGTTGTAGGTCACGGCGGTCTGGGGCAGGGTCAGGTAGGACTGGGGGGTGCTCACCTCCATGCTGACGCTGGCGAACATCCCCGGCACGAGGGCGTGCCCGGGGTTGGCGACGGTGGCTTCCACCTGGATATTGCGGGTCGCGCCGTCCACCCTGGGGTTCACGGCGGTGACCTTGCCCTTGAAGACGCGGCCGGCATAGGCGTCCAGGCTCAGGTCCACCTTCTGGCCGGGCTTCACGTTGGCCACCTCGCGCTGGGGGAGGGCGAAGTCGACGTAGACCTGGTCCAGCTGCTGGACCGAGGCCACCGCGATGCCGGGGGTCACGTAGGCGCCTTCGCTGGTGGTGATGATGCCCACCCGGCCGGCGAAGGGCGCGATGAGGTGCTTCTTGGCGGCCAGGGCCAGCTCGGCCTTGGCGGCGGCTTCCTTGGCCTTGAGATCGGCCTCCAGGCCGTCGTAGTCCGCGGAGCTGATGGTCCTGGCCTCCAGCTGCTCCTTGGCGCGCCGGAAGGTCAATTTGGCCAGGTCCGCCGCGGCCTGGAGGGCGCGGTACTGGGCCTGCTCGACATCGTCGTTGAGGGACACCAGGTTCTGTCCCGGGCGGACCTGGGCCCCCGCCACGGCCTCCACCTTCACCACCACGCCGGACACTTCGAAGGCGAGATCCGCCCCATGGATGGCGCGCAGCGTGCCCACCGCGCCCAGGGTTGGTTGCCAGCGCTCCTCGTGGACCTGGGTGGTGGTGACGGTCTGGGGGGGCTCCTGACCACCCTGGAGGGCCCGCCCCACCATGATGTTCTTGAAGATGTTGAAGCCCACCAGGAGCCCCAGGAGGAGCCCCACGACCAGGACCATGACGATCATGCGTTTCCGGGTGCTGGGTTGGGGATCGGAAGGGATCTCCGGTTCCATGGAGTGGCTCCTATAGTCCGCCGCCCAGGGCAGCGTAGAGGGCAGTGGTGTCCGAAAGGCGGGCAGCCCGTGCCCGGATTAGGCCCATGCGGGCCAGGTGCCAGGACCGGGTGGCGTCAAGCATCTGGAGGTAGCTGGCGACGCCGATACGGTACTGGGCCTTGGACAGCTCCAGGGACCGGGCCGCGGCCTGCTCGGATTCCAGCTGGGCCTGCATGGACTGGGCGTCGAACCGCAGGGCGTTGAGGGCGTCCGAAACATTGGCGAAGGCCACCAGCACGGTCTGGCGGTAATCGGCCAGGGCCTGGTCCACTCCCGCCTCGGCCCCCCGCTTGTGGGCCCTCAGGGACCCGCCGTGGAAGAGGGGCTGCAGCAGTCCGAAGGAAAGACCCCAGGTTTCGTTGTTCCCGCGGAACATATCCTGGAATGTCAGTGCCTGGGGCCCGATGAAAGCCCCAAGGGTGATCTGGGGCAGGAGCGCCGCGGTAGCCACCCCCACCTGAGCGGTGGCGGCGTGGAGCTGCGCCTGGGCGGCCTGGATGTCG
>CAIXHJ010000112.1 GCA_903919165.1 uncultured Holophagaceae bacterium | reverse complement strand
GGCCGGGGGCGATGAGCTGAAGAAGGCCTACCGTAAACTGGCCATGGAACTGCACCCCGACCGCAACCCCGGGAACAAGGAGGCAGAAGAGAAGTTCAAGGAGGCCGCCGAGGCCTACAGCGTGCTGTCGGATCCCGAGAAGCGGAAGGTCTATGACCAGTTCGGCCACGCAGGTCTGGGCGGCGCGGGGGGAAGCGGCCAGCAGTTCCAGTTCGACCCGAGGCAGTTCGCTGATTTCGAGGACATCCTGGGGAGCTTCTTCGGAGGTGGACTGTTCGGCGACCTCCTCGGTGGCGGCCGCCGCAGGTCCACGGGCGAGGAGCGGGGTTCCGATCTGCAGTACAACCTCAAGCTCAGCTTCCACGATGCGATCTTCGGGAAGGAACCGGTGGAGCTGTCCATTCCCCGCCTCGAAGCCTGCGAAACCTGCCACGGGACAGGCTGCGAGGCGGGCTCGCGACCCGAAACCTGCCCCCAATGCCGAGGCGCGGGACAAGTGGCCGTGCGCCAGGGCTTCTTCCAGATGCTCGCCCCCTGCCCGCGCTGTGAAGGCCGGGGCCGCATCATTCCAAAGCCATGCCGCACCTGCCATGGCGAAGGCCGGATCCACAGGAAATCAAAGGTCAGTTTCAAGGTGCCGGCGGGCGTGGATCGCGGGACGCGACTCCGGCTCCAGAACCAAGGCGAGGCGGGCCGTTTCGGAGGCCGTACCGGTGATCTCTTTGTGGTGTTCGATGTGGAGTCGGATCCCCGCTATGAGCGGGACGGCAGCGATCTGCATCGGCGGCTGGAGGTCCAATGGCCGTTGCTGGTGACTGGTGGGCCCCTCGCGGTGGAGACGCCCTACGGCTCCGACAGCGTGAAACTGGCCGCAGGCACCCCTGCTGACCATGTGGTGAAGCTGGTGAATGCCGGTGTACCCCGGTTGCAGGGCAGCGGCCGTGGCGATCTCTACCTGCATCTCCGGGTGGCAGTTCCGAAATCCCTGAACTCCGAACAGCGCCAGCTCGTCGAACAACTCCATCGCAGCCTTGATGGCGGTTCTGCCGAGGCCGAGGAGGAAGGTTTTCTCGCCAAGGTGTTCAGATCCGACAAAGGCGGGAAGAAGAAGCGGAAATAGGTGTCCAGGCTGGAGGCTGCTTCAGTCCACCACCACCACCCGGCCCTTGCCTTGGCTTTTGGCCCGCAGGAGGGCCCGGTCGGCCTGCTCGATGAGATGACCAGCGCCATTGGCGTGTTGGGGGAAGGCAGCGACCCCGGCGCTGAGGGATAATGGGAGGTGGTCAGCACCCAGATCCAGGGGCTGGTCACGAATCAGCTGCAGGAGACGCTCTCCCACCTTCCGGGCGCCATAGGCCGTGGTGCCGGGCATGAGGATGCAGAACTCGTCGCCACCGTACCGGTAGAGCCGGTCGTGGGCGCGACAGAGCCGCTGGGCGGTGCTGGCCACGGATTCCAGCAGAAGGCTGCCGACGGGATGGCCATGGCTGGTGTTCACGCTCTTGAGGTCGTCCACATCGAGGAAGAGCAGTGCCAGGGGTTCGGCCTTGGTCGCGGCGATCCGCACGGCCTGGGGCAGCTCAGCCTCAAGACAGCGCCGGTTCTGGGCCACAGTGAGATCGTCCTTGAAGGATAGTGCGCGGCTTTCCTCGAGGTGCCAGGCGTTGAGCAGGAGTGGTTCCATGTCGTCGAAGCCCTGCAGGAACCGCTCCGGCGACTCCTTCGGATCCGCCAGCCGCAGAATGCCCAGCTGTTCGGAAGGTGCCAGGAGAAAGGCCTCACCCTGCTGCACGAGATCCTCCGCCTCCTGGCGGCGCAGGGGAGCTTCCGGGAAGGACCCATCGCCCGCTCGCTGGAAAAAGACCTCATCCTTGCGCAACCAGATGGCTCCGCCGCGGGCGCCGGAGATACGGGTGGCGCGGTCCAGCACCAGGCGGAGCAGTTCGTCCAGGGAAGCCAGGTGCATCATCTGTCGCAGCCATCCCTCGCTGCCCATGTCGCGCTGACGCAGATGGAGCAACGCCTCTCGCGCGGCCACCAGAGGGCGGTCCTGCAGAAGGACCCAGCCTGGTCTAAGGTTGAGCACCGCACTTACCGCTTCCGGTTCCGCCTGCTTCACCCACCAGAGGATCTCAGTTCCTTCTTCGGGGATCAGCTGAGGATCGGGTTGGTTGGCCACCAGTACCAGCGATCCCTGGCCGGGGCTCGGGATGATCTGGTGTCCCCATTTTATCAGGGCCTCGCGCAACGCTTCCCCCTTGGATGAGGGATGGACGTCCAACCAGTGGATGCGTGACATGGGGTTCCCTGATGGGTGGCTCTTCGGCATGAGAAGAGGTGGCACTTAACCTTAACCCAGAGCCGCTTCGAGACGCAGGGCGAGCTGGCGCAGATGGGCGGCCAACTGGTCCAGGGCGGGCGGCGAGCCCTCCCTCTGCCCGCGTTCGATCCGGACCCAGCGCTTGAGGAGAGTCAGGGACTGGGGATCCCGTACTCCAAGACGCTTGGCGGTCTGGATGAGCTTGTGGGAAAGCCGGGTGCGATCCGTTCCTGAAAGATGCCCTCGCAGCTCCGCGATGATTTTCAGGGAGTCCTGAGCCACTTCCAGATCCTGGCGGATCAGGGGGACTCGGGCATTGATCCGAAGGAGGAAGAGCTCCAGGAAGCGCAGCAACTCGCCCAGGAGGTCCATCCCCTCCCGCAGGGCGTGTGGCACGTCCTGCGGCGATTCCAGAAGCCGGCCCAGCTCCCGGATGAGCCCCTCGGCCTCCTCCCGGTCCGGTCGCCGCATGAGAGGGAACTCCGGACTTCGGCGGAAGGCCAGGAGGTGGCGATAAGTATGGGAGAGGCCCAGCGCAAGTCGTGGCCAATCCTGCAATTCCAGGTGAAGTTGCAGCTGTCCATAAAGGGGTGGCACCTGCTCCCACAGCCGCTGGATGCGCAGCCGCAGCTGCTCGCCTTCCTCCATCATGCTGGGGAATTCGGGGAAGAGCCGGTGCTGCACATCAGGAGAGAAGATCCCCACCAGTTCGCCCATGAGCTGTTTCTGGTGATTGATGAGGAAGCCACGGAGGTTGTCGAGGGTCTGAGCGAGCTGGTCCGCATCCTGGCTGGCCAGGGCCTGTTGGAGGAGGCTCTTCAAGGTCCCCTGATCCTGCTGGAGGCCTTGAACCGCCCGCCGGAGGAAGGCGCGGAGACGATGCACATTGGGGCGGGATGGGTCCAACAGTTCCCCGCGGGCAGGATCGTAGGCGCGCTCGGCCTGACGCCCCAATTCAGCTTCCAGGACGAGGAAGGTCGGGACGGTGGCGTACCGGTCCCGGATTCCAGTGCTCGCGGCGGGTTCGAGCGACTCCAGGAGGCCGAGCAACGAGATGTGGCTTGTCAGGGCGCGGGCTACCACCGAAAAGGTGGGGCGGTCAGTCCTTCGGAGCTGCTGCAGCAGGCGGCGGAGTTCCAGAGGCATGCTCTCTCGGAACAAATCGTCATCCATGCGTGGAAGCGACCAGCCCAGGTGGTCCCAGAGCCAGCGCAGACTGCCGCGGACCTGCTCCACCGCGGGCCAGTGGATGCCACGATCCAGGGGGTTGACCAGGCTCAGGCGGAGGTTCGATACGACGTGTTCAAGCAGGAGCATGGGCTCCACGCGAGCGTGGATCTCCTCGGGGATGCAAGCCTCCAGCAGTTCGGCCAGGCGGGTCAAGGACTCTTCCAGGCGTCCCTGGCCCTGGATGGCCCGATTCACGGCCTTCATCTGGGCATTCAATCGGGCCACGGAGGAGACACCGGGTTCGCTTTCCTGAAGCGCCGCCAGGATCCCGTGAAAGGCCTCCCAGTGGTCCGCCAGGAAGGCGGACCAGAGCGAACGGAGGGTGCTATTGGGCTCCGAAGGCGCCAGGGACATGGCCCGCAGCGAGGCCAGGAGGTCCAGGAGATGGGTCACCCACTCGGGTTGATGCTGCTCCATCAACAGTTCGCGATGGGCCGCCTCAGCCTGGTCACCCAGCCGTCCCAGACTATGGAACATGACCAGACCCATGGCACTCCTGGCCTCCCCGAGTCGGCGAGGCGAGAAGTCGTGAAGGAAAGCCAGGAAGTAGCCCAGGCTCCGCCGGAGGGCCGCTTGTGCGGGCGATTCCTCATGCGTTGCTACCCTTTCTGAAGCGGCCTCGATCAGAGGTGCAAGGTCTTGCGCCCCCTCGCGAAGAATGTCCTCGAGCAGCGCCAGGTCACTCTTCGACAGACCCTTCTCGCGGATCAGCTGCCGGGCCATCAGCAGGCGCTGGGGCTGGGTACCTTGGGATGACATGGCAAAAGCATACAACGGTTGAGCCTTCGGAACCTTCGGGTGGTGTTACCATCGCCTTACCCCAATTCTGGAGGCAGCCAGTGGTCAGCAAGCTCGGGGAAATGCTCGTCAAGGCTCAGCTCATTACGGACACCCAGCTGGAGGAGGTGCTGAAAATCCAGCGCAGGGAAGGGGGCAAGCTCGGAAGTGTCGTGGTGAGAGCCGGCTTCTGCTCAGACCAGGACATCGTGAGCTTTCTTGGCATGCAGTACGGCGTTCCGGCCGCGGACCTGGAACAGTGGCCCCCCATCGAGGCTGGCGTCATCGCCTTGATACCCAAGGATCTAGCCCAGCGGCACAAAGTGCTGCCCCTCCAGCGCACAGGGAACGTCCTGACCCTGGCCATGTCCGATCCCACCGATATCTTCGCCATGGACGATGTGCGGTTCCACACAGGCTATAACGTGGATCCAGTGGTCTCCAGCGAGATGGGCCTCTCCAGGGCCGTGGAGAAGTACTACGGAGGCAACAGTGCCGTGCGCCTGGCCGATGGCACCACGGCCCCCAATGCGACCGAAGGTGCCGGCAATGCGACCCAAGGTGGTAGGGGTCGCCGGGCGGGCGGTGGTCCCATCGCTTCCGGTGCCGAAGATTCCTTCAACGAGGCGGACGAGCACATCGACTTGGCCGAGCTGGAGCAGGAACTTGAAGACAACGCTGAGTTCGACGCCGAGGCCGAGGAGGAGGACAGCGTCAACGTCGGCAACCTGAAGCGGGGCAGTGAGGACGCGCCGGTGGTGAAGTTGGTGAACATGGTTCTCATCGATGCCATCAAGCGCGGCGCCTCCGACATCCACATCGAGCCCTACGAAAAGACCTACCGCATCCGGTTCCGCATCGACGGCATCCTCATGGAGGTCATGCGGCCCAACCTCAAGCTGAAGGATCCGCTGACCTCCCGCGTGAAGATCCTGGCCAAGCTGAACATCGCCGAACGGCGGTTGCCCCAGGACGGTCGCATCAAGCTCCGCGTCAACATGGGCGGCAAGCAGAAGTCCATCGACTACCGCGTGAGCATCCTGCCCACCCTGTTCGGCGAGAAGATCGTGCTGCGGCTGCTGGACAGCGACCAGCTCATGCTCGACCTCACCAAGCTCGGCTTCGAGCCCGAGAGCCTAGTCGCCTGGGACCGCCAGATCTCCAGGCCCTATGGCATGGTGCTGGTGACGGGTCCCACGGGTTCAGGCAAGACCAACACTCTCTATTCCTCCATCTCCAAACTCAACACCGTCGATACCAACATCATGACGGCGGAGGATCCGGTGGAATTCAACTTCCCCGGCATCAACCAGGTGCAGATGAAGGAACAGATCGGCCTGAACTTCGCCGCCGCCCTGCGGTCCTTCCTCCGGCAGGATCCGAACATCATCCTGGTGGGCGAGATCCGCGACTTCGAGACAGCCGAGATCGCCATCAAGGCTTCGCTCACCGGCCACCTGGTGCTGTCCACTCTGCACACCAACGGCGCGCCGGAAACCATCACCCGCCTGATGAACATGGGTATTGAACCATTCCTGGTGGCGACATCGGTTCACCTGATATGCGCCCAGCGCCTGGTCCGGCGTATC
>CAIXHJ010000111.1 GCA_903919165.1 uncultured Holophagaceae bacterium | reverse complement strand
TCAGTCATGGGAACCTCCTTAGCTGAGAGCCTGGAGCCTTTTCGAGCGGCCTAACTTTGTATTATGCGACCAGCTTGGGGAGAGGCTGGCGCTTGGTAAGGGGGTGGAGGGCTTTTTAAAACATTGAAACAGAAAGCGAATTGCTCGACAACGCCAATTAGGCAAATGTAATATTTTCCGGATGGAAACCGTCGCTCTGAATGCCCGCACCCCCAGGCTGCTGGACCAGCTGAGGGCGACGCTGCGCGTCCGGCACCTGAGCCTGAACACCGAAGAGGCCTATGTGGACTGGGCCCGCCGCTTCATCCTCTTCCACGGCAAGCGCCACCCGAAGGACCTGGGGGCGGCGGAGGTGCAGGCCTTCCTGTCGCATCTGGCGGTGGAGCGCCAGGTGTCGGCCTCGACGCAGAACCAGGCCAAGGCGGCCCTGCTCTTCCTCTACAAACGGGTGCTGGGCGTGGACCTGCCCTGGCTGGACGAGGTGGTGCAGGCCAGGGAGCGGCGGCGCCTGCCGGTGGTACTGAGCCCCGGCGAAGTGCGCACCCTGCTGGACCAGCTGGACGGCACCATGGGTCTGGCGGCGGCCCTGCTCTACGGCACGGGGCTGCGGCTGCTGGAGGGACTGCGCCTGCGGGTGAAGGACCTGGACTTCGACCGCCTGGAGGTCACCGTCCGCTCGGGCAAGGGCGACAGGGACCGCATGACCATGCTGCCGGAGCGGCTGGTGGCGCCTCTGCGGGCCCACCTGGTGAAGGTGAAGACCCTGCACGAGAAGGACCTGGCCGAGGGCTTCGGCGAGGTGTTCCTGCCGGACGCCCTGGCCGCCAAATACAAGTGCGCCGCCCGACAGTGGGGCTGGCAGTGGGTCTTCCCGTCCACCGTGCGTTCCGTGGATCCGCGCTCGGGCCGGACGCGCCGCCACCACCTCTTCCCCGAAAGCGTGCAGCGGGCCGTGCGCGAGGCGGCCCGCCGCGCCGAATTGGCGAAGCCGGTGACGCCGCATGTGCTGCGGCACAGCTTCGCGACCCATCTGCTGACGGCGGGCTACGACATCCGCACGGTCCAGGAGCTGCTGGGCCACAAGGACGTGGCCACGACCATGATCTACACCCACGTGTTGAACCGCGGCGGCCGCGGCGTGGCGAGCCCGCTGGACGGGCTGTGAAAGCCAGCTGCAAATTGGCCACAAAGGGCACAACAGACACAAAGGGCACAACAGACACAAAGGGGAACAGACGCGGAGTCCCACCTTTTTATGGCCTTTGTGTTCCTGGTGGCCATGGCCCTTCTCGTTCCTTTGCGGTGGATCGTGTCATTGCGCTCGCCCTCGCCTTCGATCCATTTGATGACTCCAGGCTTTCTTGCCGGCGGGAGTAACCTCGTCCCATGCACGTGTCCGATCACGCGTTCCGCAAGCTGGTGGACGAGGCGCTGGGGCTGGTCCCGGCGGAGTTCAGGCCCTACCTGGAGGGCGTGCCCGTGGTCATCGAGGACTGGGCGCCGGACGCGCTGCTGGATGATCTCGGCGTCCCCGGGGACGAGACTCTCTACGGCCTCTACTCGGGCCACGCGCTGACCCAGGGCCCCCGGGAATCCGGCGAGCTGCCGCCCCGCATCACGATCTACCGCGGGCCGCTGCTGGAGGACTGCGAGGATGAGGAGGACTTGCGCGACGAGATCGCCACCACGGTCATCCACGAGATCGCCCACCACTTCGGCATCGGCGAGGCGCGCCTGAAGGAGCTGGGCTGGGGATGAGCTGCCCCGCCCGGTCTGGCCCGATCCAGGGACCTTCGCTATGCTGTACGACCCGGCCTCGAGGGCCGGTCAGGGTTCCCCGATGCTCAGACGCTTCTGGTCCACACTCAAGGGCAGCTTCGCCAGTTCCGTGCTGGCGGCCAATGTGGTGGCCTTCTCTTCCAGCATGGTCCCGGTGGCGCTGGTGAAACTGGCACTGCCCTTCGGCGCCGTGCGCCGGGGCGCGGACCGGGTGCTCAACACCCTGGCCGAGGGCTGGATCGCCGTGAACGGCGCCTGGATGGCCATGGTGCAGCGCATCCGCTGGGACGTGACGGGCCTGGAGGGCCTGCGCCGCCGGGGCTGGTACCTGGTGAGCAGCAACCACCAGAGCTGGGTGGACATCCTGGTGCTGCAGAAGGTCTTCCACCGCCGGGTGCCCTTCCTGAAGTTCTTCCTCAAGCGGCAGCTGCTTTATGTGCCCGTCATGGGTCTGGCCTGGTGGGCCCTGGATTTCCCCTTCATGAAACGCCGGAGCGGCAGCCGCTCCGCGGACCTGGCCACGGCCCGCAGGGCCTGCGAGAAGTTCCGCCAGATCCCCACCTCGGTGATGAATTTCCTCGAAGGCACCCGGTTCAGCCGCGCCAAGCACGGCGCGCAGCAGTCGCCCTACCGCCATCTGCTGAAGCCCAAGGTGGGCGGCCTGGCCACGGCGCTCTCCGCCATGGGGGAGCGCTTCGACGCGCTGCTCGACGTCACCATCGTCTACCCGGATGGCGTGCCCAGTTTCTGGGACCTGCTGTCGGGCAAGGTGAAGCAGGTGGTGGTGCGGGTGCGCGAGCGGAAGATCCCGAAGGATCTGCTGGGCGGCGACTACGAGGGCGACCCCGCCTTCCGCGCCCGCATGCAGGCCTTCGTGCAGGCCATGTGGGCCGAGAAGGACCGCTGCATGGACGAAATCGTCGTGGGGTTGAAGCAACCTGATCTCTCCCACTGACGCTGAACTGGGCACCGGTTCCGGTGCCCAGTTC
>CAIXHJ010000110.1 GCA_903919165.1 uncultured Holophagaceae bacterium | reverse complement strand
CCTCGGGTTCGCCTCCATGGCCGTCTACGGCCTGTGGCTGCTGTTCGGGCGCAAGGTGGACTACACCCCGGCGGCGCCGGCCCCGGACGCCCACGGGCACAGTCACTAGGAGTCCGTCCAAGTAATTGATCCGGGTCCCCCCATTACGCCCGTAGGCCGGTTCGGTTCCTTGACCTCCGCTCGTTCCTCGCTCCGATCAAGGAACCAAACCGTTTGATGCCCTCCGGATCAAGGTCCTTGTTTCACCCATCACTGGCTTGAAATTAGGGCTCTGATTGCGCCCTGAGGCGGCGTAACACCGTGACCCCGCTTCAGGAGGTGGCCCTCACCAGCTTCAGCAGGTTGTGGGCGGTGCAGACCAGCTGCCACTCGGCCTTTACCTTGGCGAGGCCCCTCAGCAGAAACTGGCGGAAGCCCATGGCTTGTTTGATCTGGCCGAATACCGGTTCGACCACCTGCTTCCGGAGCCGATACGGGCTTCGCCAGCCGCCTCGTCTCAGCTTGTCCCGCATGGCTGCAATCAGGCTTCCCGGCTTGCCATTCTTCGCGTGGGTCGCAGCCTCGGAGCCATGCTTCTGGCGCCCGGTCGCTATATAGGTCCTGATGTGCCGGGCCGCCATGCCGGCCAAGTTGAGCTCCGAACAGTAGCCGGCATCGGCAGAGCAGACAGCGGGTTTCCGACCCAGGTTGGAGCGGACCTGGTCCACCATGGCCAGCAACTGGGGGCAATCCGCGCTGGTGTTCACCACTTCGCATGCCACGATCACCTGGGCCTTGGCGTCCACTCCAGCCTGGGCGTTGTAGCACTGCTCAAAGCCGTTCTTGGTGGGCATGATCCGGCTCTCCGGATCAGTGAAGTTGCGCTGCGCCTTGGGCTCCGGTGTCGGGGGCGGCGGTGGCTCCTCATCGTCATCCTTCTTCTTGGCTTTCTTCATTGGCTTGTTCTCTTCTTCCTTGGCTTTGGCCACCGCTTCCTGCTCCAGGGCTGCTTTGGCCTCCCGGATTTTCTTCATCCGTTCCGCCTTGTTCACCACCCAGGCCGGCAACTCACCGCCCTGGCGGTTCCGGAATCGGAAATCCTCGCCCAGATCAGTGATCTCCGCCTGGTCCAACCAACCCTTCACCACCTCGGCGAATTCGTTGTCCGCCTTGACCATCCGGTCGTAGCTCATGGCCTTGTGCTTGCTCGCATTAGCCTTGACCTTGGTCCCATCCAGGGCCACATGGCCCAGAGTCACCAACCCGGCCCGCCGGCATAGCACCAGCACCTGCTGGAACAGCCCGCCCAGGGCGGTCAGATGCCGCTTTCGGAACAGGCTGATGGTCCGGAAATCAGGCTTCTGGAACCCGGTCACGGCGGCGAAATCCATCCGTTCGATGCAGGCCTTGGCGATCTTCCGGGAGGAGAACACCCCCTGCGTGTAGGCATAGAGCAGGAGCGCCACCATCATCGCTGGGTGAAAGGGCGGATAGCCCTTATCTTCCACGTAGCTGTCGAGGATCGCGGCGAGGTCCAGTTCCTCGACCACGAGATCCCGGACGAAATGGGCCGGATGCCCCTCGGGGATGAATTCGGTGATTTCAGGTGGCAGCAGCCACTTCTGCTTGGGGTCCCAGGGTCGGAATCGTTTGGTCATACCTACT
>CAIXHJ010000109.1 GCA_903919165.1 uncultured Holophagaceae bacterium | reverse complement strand
GTTTCCCTTCTCCATTTCATCAAAACCCTTCTGGAAATCGTCGATATGAAAACGGTGCGTAATTACAGGATTTAAGTCAATTCCAGCTATAATCATCATCTCCATCTTATACCATGTCTCCCACATTTCGCGGCCATAGATCCCTTTTAGTGTTATTGCCTTGAAAATGATATCGTTCCAAGGAACCTCGAAATTTGATGGCAACAAACCAAGCAGAGCAATACTTGATCCGTTATACATATTGCTTATCATTTCGTTGAAAGCCTTCGGTGAACCCGACATTTCCAACCCGACATCAAATCCTCTCATACCAAGCTTTTTGACAGCGTCGGAAATCTTTTCTCCCTTCAATGGATTTATTATCATAGTGGCACCCATTTTCTTTGCAATCTCAAGGCGGTAATCGCTAAGATCACTTGCCACAATGAACCTGGCCCCTGCGTATCTTGCAACAGCAATTGCCATGCTGCCTATAAGCCCTGAACCTGTAATAAGTACATCCTCTCCAAGCAAGGGAAATGACAGAGCGGTGTGTGTTGCATTTCCAAAGGGATCCATGAGGCGGTCATCGCTTCACGATTACCGGAAGGCGAACCGAAGCTTCTGGCGATGCGGAGCTGGCCTTGGAAGGAGTGGTCTGAAGGAACCCACAAGGATGCTTCGCTCGGAAGCATCTCCTGGGATGCGACCGCGCACCCAGAAGGTGTATCTATGACGGTCAAGGTCGGAAAACCGACCGGCCTTGCCAGTGAAGAAATCCTGGACAAACGAGGCGGGGATCCCGCGCTCATCCCCCGCTTCCAGGAGGTGCTCTCCGCTTTCCTGCGCCTCAAGGCCGAGCAGGGAGTGGATCCGGCCAGGCGGGTGCCCGCCTTCTGCTCCATCACGGAGCTGGAGCCCTTCACTGAAGCCTTGAAGTCCATCGCCCGGCTGGAATCCGTCACCTTCTCGAAGGATGACCTCGCCTCGCCTACCCGCGCCGTGTCCGTGGTGGCGGGCGGGGCCGTGGCTCTGGAGCTGGCGGGCCTCAAGGATCCCGTGGCGGAGAAGGCCAAGCTGGAGAAGGAACGGGCCAAGCTGGAGAAGGAGCTGGAGCCCCTGCGCGCCCGTCTGGCCGACGAGAGCTTCGTCACCAAGGCCCCGGAAGCCGCCGTGGCCAAGTTGCGGGCCCAGGCCCAGGAGAGGGAGCAGCGGCTCGTCCACGTCCTGGCCCTGCTGGGTTGATGGCGGTGCGGCGGCTCTGGCCCCTTCTTCTTCTGGCGCTCGCCGGGGGAAGTGTCTGGGCCATCCGCCGGCAGCAGGTACGGGTCCCAGCCCGGCCACCCCTGGAAGTGGCAGCAGGCCTCGCCCAGGCGGCCGCCCGCCCGGAGCCGCCAGGGACTGCCCCCCTGCTGGAAGCGCTGCGGGCCGATCTCCAGGTGCACCGGCAGCTCATCGTGCTGTTCGCGGACGAAGCCAACCTCAAGGGTCCCGATCGGGAGCGCGCCCTGGCGGTGGGTCATCGCCTGCACCACGAACGCCGGGACCTGGTGCACCAGCTGAATGCCGCACTGACGGGCCTGGCCAAGCAGCCGGTCCCTCAACGGGATCCCGTGATCGGAGCGCTGCTGGATTGGATGGAGGCGGATCCTGATCTCCTTGAACTGGATCGCCTCGCCTTCCGGGATTCCCTGCGGGTCCTCCAGAAGCCCCTGGTCGCCGACACCACCCCCGCCGGCGTTCAATTGAACCAGCGACTGGCCCGGGATCTCAAGGAAGTCGATCGGGTGGAATCCCTGGTGGATGTGGAGTACCAGCGGGTCTTCGGGGGCCCAGGAACTCC
>CAIXHJ010000108.1 GCA_903919165.1 uncultured Holophagaceae bacterium | reverse complement strand
GTCGTTGGCCAGGAAGGCACTGACGGGGTAGTAGCCGCCGCTGAGGGCCTTGCCGATGGTGATGCCGTCGGGCCGGATGCCCTCATGCTCGAAGGCGAACATCTTGCCGGTGCGGCCCAGGCCCGACTGGATCTCGTCCAGCACCAGCAGGCAATGGTTCTGGTCGGCGATCTCGCGTAACCCTTTGAGGAAGCCTTTGGGCGGGATCACCACGCCAGCTTCGCCCTGGATGGGCTCCATGAAGATGGCGCAGGTGTTCGGGTTGATGGCCTTCTTGACGGCTTCCAGATCGCCGTAGGGCACGATCACGAACCCCGGCGTAAAGGGACCGAACCGGCTGGTGCTGTCGGGATCGGTGCTGAAGCCCACGATGGTGGTGGTGCGGCCGTGAAAGTTGCCCTCGGCCACGATGATCTCGGCCTTGCCGTACTCGATGCCCTTCTTGTCGTAGCCCCACTTGCGCATGGCCTTGAGGGCTGTCTCCACGGCCTCGGCGCCGCTGTTCATGAGCAGGGCCTTTTCGAATCCGGCAAGCCTGCACAGCTTCTCAAGCAGCGGGGGGAACTGGTCGTTGCGGAAGGCGCGGCTGGTCAGCGCCAGTGCCTTGATCTGGGCGATCATGGCTTCGCCAATTTTCGGATGGTTGTGGCCCTGGTTTACGGCGGAGTAGGCCGCCAGGAAATCCATGTATTGCTTGCCGTCCACGTCGGTGAGAAAGACACCTTCACCCTTGGTGCAGACGACGTCGAGGGGATGGTAGTTGTGGGCGCCGAATCGGTTCTCCTGCTCGATGAGTTCCGTGGCCTTGGTCGTGATCATGGACATGGGTGGACTCCTAATCTAGTGAGTGCCGGGGTCTGGAGTGTGGACCCAGGATGAAGATAAAAAACATTCTAGACGGGCCCGACTGGAATTTGACTTAAATGCATATTAATTGCCAATTATCTTTACATTTTATAAAATTTCATAAATGACTTGCGGGGCAGCTATAACTCTGTACATTGTGGATCTGCCCCCGAGGTGGTGTCCAAATGATTCCGCCATCGATCATCCGGAATTTCTATACCTATGGGTCGCTGCGCAATGACGCGACTGGCGTGGCCATCAGCCTCAAGAACCGCCTGAGCGACCTGGTCCTCAACCGGCTCGTGAAGGTCCAGATCGGGCCCCTGGAATTGGGGGCCGATGACCTCGAACTGGATCTCGGGGACGGAGGCTGGCACCGGGCCAATGAAGTCACCCTGGAAAGACCCAGACCTTTCCCCCTGAAGCAGGTCGCCCACATCCGGGCCCCGGGGAAAAAGGTGGATGAAGGCTCGCACGCCATCGAGATCGCCGTGGAGGTGGAGGGTCTGGGAGCCCTCAGCTTCAAGGTGGAGGACCGCACGGCCAACCCTCTGGTAAAGCCGGTCTCGGTGCCATGTTCCAAGGAGGACAACTATTCCCCAACCATCATCGCGGCCCGGCAGACCTTCGTGGAGGACGCCACCGGCGTGACACTGAAGCACACCAGCCAGTATTCCTTTGATCCCAAGGTCACCCAAGGCAACATCGAGAACTTCACCGGGGTAGTCCAGGTTCCCCTTGGCTTCGCGGGGCCGTTGCTCATCAAGGGCCAACATGCCCAGGGCGAGTTCCTCATCCCCCTGGCCACTACCGAGGGCACGCTGGTAGCCTCCTACAACCGGGGCATGAAGGTGCTCAACTTGTCCGGCGGCGTGACTTGCACGGTCCAGAGCGACCACATGCAACGGGCCCCGGTGTTCATCTTCGACAGCGCCCGGGAGGCTCTGGCCTTCCGGAAGTGGGTGGAAGAAAACATAGACGATATCCGGCGTGAAGCCGAGGCCACCACCGGAAGGGGCAAGTTGGCTTACATCGACACCTACCTGGCCAGCAAGTTTGCCTACCTCCGCTTCAACTTCAAGACCGGCGACGCAGCGGGCCAGAACATGGTCGGCCGCGCCACCTTCGCAGCCTGCAGATGGATCCTGGAACACCACAAGACGACCGTCCGGCGGTTCTACCTGGAATCCAACCTGGCCACGGACAAGAAGGCCTCCCAGGTAAACACTCTCCACACCCGGGGCAAGCGGGTCACCGCCGAGTGCGTCATCAAGCGGGACGTGCTGCTCGAGGTCCTGCACGCGGAGCCCGAAAGCCTGGCCTACCACTGGGGCGTGGCCAACGTGGGAGCCATCCTCTCCGGCGCCAATAACAATGGACTCCACAGCCCGAACGCCCTTGCCGCCATGTTCATCGCCACGGGTCAGGACGTGGCGAACCTGGCGGAGGGTTCCTCCGGAATCCTCTACGCGGAACTGACCCCGGAGAAGGACCTCTACCTCTCGATCACCATCCCCTCCCTCATCGTGGCCACCCACGGCGGGGGCACGGGCCTGCCCACCCAGCGGGAATGTCTGCAGGCGCTCGGCTGCCTCGGCACGGGGAAGGTCTACAAGTTCGCAGAAATCGTCGCCGGAGTGGTCCTTGCGGGGGAAGTCTCCCTCGGCGCGGCCATTTCCTCCCTGGAGTGGGTGTCCTCCCATGAAAAATATGGCCGCAACCGCTGAGCCTGAAGCAGGAGCTGAGGCCCATCCGCTGACGGGGGACCAGGATCCCACTGTCCGGGTATCCATCTCCGTCAGCGCCGGCGAACAGGACCAAGCGGCCCAGATCCGCGCCCGGGGCTTCGAGGTCATGCAGACCTGGAAGGAGCAGGGACTGATCCGGCGGTTCCTGGTGACCTGGAGGCATTTCCTCGGGCTACTCTTTGGTGCGCTGGCCTTCCAGGTGACCTCCCGCTCCGAGGATGGGGGGCCGAAGGGCGGGCGCTATCTGCTGCTCTGGCTCGCGGCGCTCCCCGGACGGCTCTTCGTGGATCAGTCCTTGCGCAAGGAACCCTTCCCTGTCCAGCTCCGCCGGCGCCTCGAACGCCTGGGACCCACCTATATCAAGCTGGGTCAGATCCTCAGCCTGCGGGAAGACCTGCTCCCCAAACCGCTCACCGATGAACTCAAGCATCTGCTCAACCGTCTGCCTGTGGTTCCCCTGGAGGTCCTGCAGGACATCATCGAGAAGGATCTCAAGCGACCTCTGGGTCTGATGTTCCTGTCCATCGATCCGATCCCCCTGGGCTCCGCCTCCATTGGCCAGACCCACAAGGCCATCACCGTGGACGGCGAACCGGTGCTCCTGAAGGTGGTCAAGCCCGGCATCCGCCAGACCTTGGAGCGGGACGCGAAGCTGCTGCGGATGCTGGGGGCATTGGCCCAGCTCATCATCCCGAGGTTCCAACCCCGCCAGGTGGTGAACGAATTCTGCAACTACACCCTGCGGGAGGTGGACCTTCGGCTGGAGGCCGAGAATGCCGAGATCTTCGCCGGCCATTTCGCGGATGTGCCCGATGTCGTCTTCCCCCGCATCTACCGGCAGTTCTCTGGACGCAGCGTCCTGTGCATGGAGTTCTTCGACGGTCTGAGCCCGGACTCACCGGAGGCCCTCGACATCCCCGAGGAGCAGCGGCGGTACCTGACGGATCTGGGCGCGATGTCCATCATCCGGATGCTGTACCGGGACGGCTTCTTCCACGCGGACCTCCATCCGGGGAACCTCATCATCCTGCCGGGACCCAAGATCGGGTTCATCGACCTGGGGATGGTGGGACGTCTGGATGAGGATCTGCGGCGGTCGCTAATGTACTACTACTTCTCCCTGGTGATGGGCGATGGCGAGAATGCCGCCAGGTACCTCACCGCCATCGCCACCCCCGGGCCGGACGCCGATCCCAACGGCTTCCGCCGGGACGCGGTGGACATCGCCCACCGCTGGAAGCGGGCCTCCAACTTCAGTGAATTCTCCCTGGGCCAGCTCATCCTCCAATCCCTGTCCAAGGGCGCCGGGCATGGGATGTACTTCCCCGTGGAACTCGTGCTGATGGTGAAGGCACTGGTCACCTTTGAAGGCGTCGGTAATGTGCTGCTCCCCGGCTTCGACGTGGCGGAAGTGAGCAAGCGTCACATCCGTTCCCTGTTCATCGACCAGTTCAGCCCCATCCGCCTCGTCAGCGAGGGCATGCGGGGGGTGCCGGAACTGGTGGACGCCTTGGCCAAGATGCCCCTGCTGATCACGGATGGATTGAGGGTGCTGGAGAAATATGCCCGACAGCCTCAGGCGCCCCCGCTGTCCGGCCTGCGCGGCACCCTCATCGCCGGTGCATGCCTGGTGGCAGGCGCCGTGGCCATGGGGTTCCGGTCTCCCTGGCCCCTGTGGTCGGCCCTCTTCCTCCTCGCCTTCATCCTCGCAATCCGCAAGAAGTGAGGTCCTATGCGCGAACAACTCGCCTCCAACGATGCCATCTGGCTCCAGGATTCCACAACGAACCTGATGGTCATCAATGCGATCATCATCACCGACCGTCTGGACCTCGACACTATAAGGACCGCCTTCCAGCGGCGCATCTTCGAGGGTCCGGATGCGGGGCGCTTCGAGCGTCTGCGCTGCCGCATCAGGGGGAAGGGCCTCCGCCGCTACTGGGAACCGGACCCGGACTTCGACATCGCCCGGCACATCTTCGCGACCCGTGGCAAGGATCTGCACAGCCTTGAGGCCATCCAGACCTACGTGGGACGGGAGGCGAGCCAGAAGCTGGACTGGGACCGCCCCCAGTGGGAGATCCAGGTCATCGAACCTTTCGAAGAGGACACCACCGCCCTCCTGATCCGCATCCACCACAGCATCGGCGACGGCGAGGCCCTGGTGTGCCTGCTGTTCACCTTGATGGATGGATCCTGGGGCCACGAGTACGGTACTTCCCACGCCACGGTGCGTTCTTCGAAAAACGAGCCCTGGCTGGGGCGGTTTCTGCGGGCGGCGGCCATTCCCCTGAGCGCGCCAGGCATCCTTCTCCGCCGCCTGTCCTGGTTCCCGGACCGCAACCACATGCACGGGCCTGCCCTGTCCGGAAACAAGCAGGTGTCCTGGACCACGCCCCTGGACCTGGAAGTGCTGAAAAAGGCCAAGCACAGCATCGGCGCCACGGTCAACGATGTACTCATGGCCTCGGTCTCGGGAGCGTTCTCGAATTACCTGACGACCCGTGGGGGCACCTCCCCCTCCCGGTTCCTAATCTCTATGCCTGTGAATGTGCGGCATCCAGGGGAGCCTCTGCGATGCGAGAACCACTTCGCTCCAGTACCCCTCGAACTGCCTGCGGGTTCCTACGCCAATTCCCACCGCATCCTGGCGGTCAAGACGAAAATGGACCAGATGAAGCGTTCGGCGGTGCCCGTGGTGATCTATGAACTCCAGCGGGCCCTCCTGGGCTTCCTGCCCAAGGCCGTGAGTCGGGGACTCATCGATTTCCTCGCGAACAAGTGCACCGCCGTCGTCACCAACATCGTCGGGCCCTGCCAGGACATCGCCCTGGAGGGACGTCGGGTGCGTTCCATCCTCTTCTGGGTGCCCCAACGGGCGAGGATCGGAGTGGGCATCTCCATCCTGAGTTTCGCGGGCAAGGTGCAGTTGGGCGTGATCACCGACGATGCTCTCGTGCCTAACCCCGCCGCCCTGATCCAGGCCTTCGAGGAGGAGTTCGAGGCCCTGAAGTCACTCTGACGCAGGACATGTCGCGAACTAGGATCTGTCGTCCCTTGCCAGGACCTACTTGAGGCTGGCCTCCAGGGCTTGAAGGGCCGAATCCAGCTGGTGGGACACGTTGGATTCCTTCTCCACAGGGTACCCCAGGCAGCCCCACACGCTGCGGGTGGAGTCGGCCAGGAGGTCCAGGCGGAGCGAGAGGCCATGCTTCTCGAAGATGGGAACCATGGTTTCCCGGCGATTCCAGAGGTCCAGGCGGGTCTGCTCGTAGCCGATCTCGCATACCTTGCGGCGGGAATGGAAGCGGAAGAGGTTGGTGAAGAGGCGGTGCTCCGTGGGTTTCGGCTGGAACATCAGCAGGTCCGAGTCGGGGTAGGTCTGGGCGGCCCGCTCCATCCCCAGACTTACCCTGGAGTGAATGAGGATCCTGAAACTCTGGGAGAGGACGGCGGGGAGACCACCCCGTTGGACCGCCCGTCGCCCCAGGGCCTCGCGAGCGTCTTCCGATCCTGTGTTCATGGGCACCAGGGGATTCACACACAACAGCAGGTCGGCGCCATGCGCCAGGGCGACCGTAGAATGGACGGTTTTCAGGAGGACCCCGTCCACGCATACCCGCCCTTCGACCTCCACGGGCTGGTAGATGCCGGGAACGGCCGTGCTCGCCTGCACCGCGCGGGAGATGGGGACATGGTCCAGTCCGTTGTGGCCGAAGACCACGGCCCCGCCGGTCTCCAGATCCGTGGACACCACGAAGAACTTCTGGGAGAGTTT
>CAIXHJ010000107.1 GCA_903919165.1 uncultured Holophagaceae bacterium | reverse complement strand
GGCGTGCCGCACTTCGCGCTGGAGTCCTACCTCCCGAAGCTGCTGGCGGCGGGGTTCTCCGCGGCCATCGCCGAGCCCACCGCCAAACCCGAAGAAGTGAAGGGACTGCTGCCCCGGGCCATCAAGCGCATCATCACGCCGGGCACCTGGCTGGACGACGACTCCCGTTGGCTTTGTGCGCTGCACCGGACGGAGCGCGCCTGGGGCCTTGCCCTGCTGCAGCTGGCCTCGGGCGCGTTGCGGGTCCTCCCCGGCGAAGGAGACGAAGCCCTGCGAGGCACTCTGGAGCGGCTGGGCCCGCAGGAACTGATCCTGGCCGAAGCCGCCCCGGACATCGCCGATCTCGAGGCCGCCCGCACCCGTCTTCCCGCCTGGCGCTTCGAAGCCTCGCGAGCCAAGCAGCAGGTGCTCTCCTTCTTCGGCTGGCAGCACCTCGAAGGCGTGGGCCTGGACCCCTACCCCGCGGCCCTCGGCGCTCTGGCGGCCTTGTTGGATCATGTGGAGGCCACACAGAAGGGCCGTCCGGCCCACATCCAGGGCGTGTCGCTGGAGCTGGGCGCTTCGGGTCCACTGCTGGACGCCACCAGTGCGCGACACCTCGAAGTCTTCGCCAACGGTCTGGATGGCGGTCGGACTGGGTCCCTTCTGGCCCTGCTGGACCAGTGCCGCACCCGGCTGGGATCGCGGTTGCTGAAGACCTGGCTGGAACAGCCTCTTCGTGATCGTCCGGCCCTGGAACGTCGCTGGTCCCAGGTGGCGTGGTTGACGGAGGACCGCCGCCGCGGCCCCATCCAGATCCTGCTCGCCCAGGTGCCGGACCTGGACCGCCTGCTGGGCCGGGTGGCCCTGGGGCTGGCCACGCCGCCGGAGCTGGCCCAGCTGCGCGAGGGTCTGGTCGTGCTCCAGAAACTCCCGGCGCGCATCCAGGATGAAGGCTGGGCTTCCGAGGTGGCGGACCTGGGCCTGTGGCCCGGGGACACGCCTCTCTGCACGCCGCTGCTTCGTGAGCTCCAGCGCTGCCTGGTCGAGGCGCCGCCCCTGGATCTGGAGAAGGGGGGCGTCATCCGCGAAGGGGTGGACGCGGATCTGGACGCGGTGCGCCGCCTGGCCCGCGATGCAAAACAGGTGATGCTGGAGCTCGAGGAAGACGAGCGCCGGTCCAGCGGCATCCAGAGCCTGAAGATCAAGTACAACCGGGTGTTCGGCTACTACTTCGAGATCACGAAATCCAACCTGGGCGCGGTTCCGGCGCACTTCCTCCGCAAGCAGACCCTGGCCAACGCCGAGCGCTTCACCACCGAGAAGCTGGTGGCCTTCGAGCAGAGGCTCCTGAGCGCCGAAAGCGACCAGTCCCGGCTGGAGACCACCCAGTTCCAGCGCCTCCTGGCCCTGGTTCTGGAGCATCGGGCCGACCTCACGACCCTGGCGCGAGCCGTGGCATCCCTGGACGTGCTGGCGGCCCTGGCGGAGCGCGCGCGGCTGTCGGGGTGGACGCGACCCGAGCTGGGCGAGGAGCGCGAGCTGGTATTGGCCGCGGCCCGCCACCCGATGCTGGAGGCACGACTTGGCCGCGAATGCATCCCCAACGATCTGCAGTTCATGGCGGCCCAGCCCATGGCCGTGGTGACGGGGCCCAACATGGGCGGCAAGTCCACCTTCCTGCGCACGGCGGCCCTGCTGGTGGTGCTGGCGCAGACAGGCTCTTTCGTCCCTGCCGAACTGATGCGCTTCGGCCTGGTGGATCGCCTCTTCACGCGCATCGGCGCCTCGGATCTGCTGGCCAAGGGGCAATCCACCTTCATGGTGGAGATGACGGAAACCGCGCGGATCCTCAACCAGGCCACCGCCGCCAGCCTGGTGATCCTCGACGAGATCGGCCGCGGCACCTCCACGCGGGATGGCCTCGCCCTGGCGGAAGCCATCGCCCTGTTCCTGCGCGACCTGAAAGGCGGCGCGCCGCGGACACTCTTCGCCACGCACTTTTTCGAAATGACCAAGCTGGCCGATGATGCGCGCATCCAGAACCTCCATGTGGAAGTCCAGGAGTGGGAGGAACAGCTGCACTTCCTCCATCGCGTGGCACCGGGTCCGGCCGATCGCAGCTACGGCATCCAGGTGGCTCGCCTGGCGGGCCTTCCCAAATCCGTCATCCAGAAGGCCCAGCGCCTGCTGGCCCTGGCCCCGGAAGCACCGCCCCGTGCGCCCTCACCCATCCAGCCAGTCCTGCCATTGTTCGAAGTGGAACCGGATACGCTCCGGACTGAACTGGAAGCGCTGGACCTCAATCGCATGACGCCTCTCGATGCACTGAACTGGATTGCAGGGAGGCGCCGATGAGTGTGCCCAGCCACCCCATCCGCCGGAAGGACCGGGCGCTGAGCGAGGCCGAGGCTCTGGGCCTTCTGCAGGAAGCCGAATGGGGCGTGCTGGCCACGGTGGATGAGGCCGGCTGGCCCTATGCGGTGCCCGTGAACCATGCGGTAGTGGAGGGGGCCCTCATCATCCATTCCGCCACCATGGGCCACAAGCTCGACAACCTGGCCTTCAATTCGAAGGTCTCCTACTGCGTGGTCACCGTAGCCGAAACGCTGCCCCTCGAACTGTCCACCCGCTATGCGAGCGCCATCGTGTTTGGCCGGGCGGAGCTGCTCACGGACGGCTGCGCGAAGCGAGAGGCGCTGCGTGCCCTGGGCCTGCGGTTTGCCAAAGAGCATCCGGACCTGGTGGATCGCGAGATCGAAAAGGACCTCTTCCGGACGGCCGTGGTGCGGGTCCACATGGAGCGGATCACGGGCAAGGCGCACCGCTGAAGGACGGTCTCCTCCCTAGCCTCCCCTGGTTCTGGGAGCGCTGTCCAACACCGAGGGCAAGTATCCCCCGGGGCTAACCTTCCGCTAGACTTCCGCCATGACTGGAGTCCCCCTCAGCAGGACCCGCATCCGTGTAGCCTGGGCCATCGCCCTCACGGTGGATGCGCTCCAGCTGGCCACGGCCCCCGCGGAACTCGGGGGCCCACCTATCTGGCTCATCGAGGGCGCGGTGGATCTCGTCACCATGGCGGTGCTCTGGGCCATCGTGGGCTTCCACTGGGCCTTCCTGCCCTCTTTCGTGACAAAGCTCTTGCCCTTCGTGGACCTCGCACCAACCTGGACCCTGGCGGTGTTTCTCGGCACGAGGGGCCGGGGGGAGACCGGACTGCCCCAGCCCCCTAACATCAAAATCGTGTCGTGACCCGGGATACGGCGAGCCGCGAGGGCACTTCCTTCAATCCACTGCTGCGCCCTTGAGCTCATCCTGGTTGTGCCGGCTCTGCTCCTCCATCAGGAGCTGGCTCAGTTCCTTCTTCAAAGCGTTGAAGGCGGTGCTGGCCACGTCGCGGGGGCGGGGCAGGTCGATGATGAGATCCCGTTTGAT
>CAIXHJ010000106.1 GCA_903919165.1 uncultured Holophagaceae bacterium | reverse complement strand
TTCAAGACTGAAGACTCGGGGAGCCCAGTCGCCGCCATGATGGCGGTGTGGAAATAGGAGCGGATCTGCGAGCCGATGGTAGCCATCAGAATGCCGTCCCGAGGAAGGCGACGGTAGCCACGCCATTCCCCTCAAGGCTCGTCTGGGTGACGCCCCAGGTCTGGCCATTCCAGATCACATTCGCTTGGGTCTTCAGGTTGCCGATCTGCGAAGTGGACATGGTCAGCTTGCGGGTGAGCCCGGCCACGATGTTCTCGTGGATCAGGGACTCATCGACGGACGCCAGCCCCACGACCGCCTGGACCACGACCCCCGACGGCAGGATCACAGCGGTGGGTAGGCCGCCGCTGAGTCCCGCTGACAGGGTGATCATGGTCTGGAGGTCGAGGTTCAGGTCCATCAGGGCTTCACTTTCTTCGGGTCAACGAGAGGCTCCGGCTCCGGAGGAGTCGCAGCTTCAGTGACGACACGGGCTTGGTGCGCGTTGACAAGAACGCGAGCCAGCTTGTCTTCCACCACATGGAATTCCCCTTCCCCTCCGGTTAGGCCGGGGCTTAGGAGGCAGGCACGGGTGATCAAAATTCGCTTCATGTGGTCCTCGTAGAACTAGGCGCAGGAGCCCCGGGGGACTCCTGCGCCAAGTCAGGACTAGCTGCTGGACTGGGCGGTGCCAGTGACGCAGATGTTCTGGCCCATGCTGAAAGCAGCGGCGTGGGCGAGCTTCACATCGGCCATGTTGAAGGAAGTGATTTCGATGATGCCCCTCTTCTTCAAGGAGTAGGGATCGACGATCACTTCAAAGCCGTTGCCGAAGATGCCGACGAGCAGGTTCTCCCACGAGCCGAAGATCAGGCCGTGGCAGTTGACCCCGGCGTTCAGGTTGGCGGGCACCTGGTTGGACGCAATGGCGGGGAATCCGGCCATGTTGCCTTCCAGGATCGAGCCATCCCAGAGCTGGGAAGCGCCGTTCACGCTGAACTTCAGGACGGAGGACAGGACGCCAGCCATCTGGGGCGTGGTCACGAAGGCGGGGCGGTTGAGCTGCACATTGGAAGCCGCCACGGCGGTGATCATCTTGATGATGTCCTGGTAGGCGTAGGGAGCCGTGGGGACAACACCAGCGGTAACGCCGAAGGAGACGGCGTTCACGGAGCCGGTGCTCCAGATGCCGGTAGGGGCGTTGCCCGTGCCGGGTCCGAACATGCCCGCGTAGTCGATGGCCTTCGAGGAAGCGAAGGCAATCGAGTTCATAATGCGGGCCTGGATGTCGTCCTGGCGCTGGGCCAGTTCGAGGAGCTGCCGGGTGGTCGCGGTGGTGGCCTGGAGGGTCTTGGGGACGAGGGTCACCAGACTGGTGGCCATCTCGCTCTCAGTCACATCCGATCCGCCGTCTTCCGCCAGCCAGTAGGCGACCACGTCGGTGTCCTGACGGGGCAGGCCGAGCGGGGCGTCGAGGCCGGTGAAGATCGTGGCGCCGAGCTTGTTCAGGACCAGGGCGTTCCGCAGAACGTCGATGACCTGACCGGGCTTCAGGAACACGAACTCACCACCCTTGTTGCCGGAACCGTAGGAGGTTTCCGACATGGCGTTGGACCGCTCCTGGCCGGACTTCTCGACGGCGTAGGGGAGGAAGATGCCGCCGCGCTGCTTGTAGTTGGCGGGCATGCCCTTCCGCAGCGTGTCGCTGATCTCGGCCTCGAAGTTCTTGCCCTCGCGGCCACCCTCGGCCAGACCGACAGCGTTCAAGCAGGCGCGACCGTAGTTGAACTCGGCCACTTCCTTCTTGCTGGCGCCCAGTTCCTCAAGGGACTTGGGGGTCGCGCTGGGGGCGTTGGTGTGGAGGTACTGCATGATCGCCTGGCGGGCCTGGGCGAGCGGCAGGGAGCCCAGGAACTCGTCGGCCTTGCGACCGTGACCGAGCTGCTCCGCGATGGCGCGGATCTGGACGGCTTCGGCAACTTCCGGGGAAGCTACCTGAGAGATGGTGGAACCGGCGGCCTGATCGGCAGCCACTTTTTCCTCGGGGGCCATATAGACCGCCTTTCGTGGTGTGACGGCGTTATCCGCCGGAGTTGAGCTACGCTGACCGGAGACGGTTGCGCTAGCAGGAGCGTGGTCGCCAGGGATCTGGTCGGTCACGGTTGAAAGAGAGCGATTCGCACAGCGGTCGCAGCGGTTTTCGGGAGTGCAGCCGGGAGAGTCGCAGGCGCGGTCCTCGTCATCGCGCTCGGGGCTGTAGCCCTCGGACTGGCACTGATCGCAGGGATCTTCCTCGGTGCAATCCGGGTTCTGGCAATCCGGATTCTTGTCGCGGGTGGAAGCGTCTTCCGGGTCGTCGTCATCGGCGTTGTCGAGGACGCCATCAGGGATTACCTGTCCATCCGTCCCAGCAACCTCGGGTTCGACCTCGCCGATCTCGTTGTTCGCGTCCGGGTCAACGGGGAGAGCCCGCCCGATGCCCGTGCTGATGTCCGCCGGAACGGGAACCATGCTGGCTTCGGTCAGGGACCACTTCTTCACCAGGGCCACGGGGTAACCGTCCCGCTGGCCAATGACCTCGACATCCTTGGGGTCGTAGTCGTAGTACACCGAGGTGTCCACGACGATGGCGTCCTGCACATCCTGGAAGACCTCGGCGGCTTTGCCGTTCTTACCGAAGCGCCCTTCCCCCTGGAGCTTGCCGTCGGCGAGGCCGGAGGGGATGAACCGTCCGATGATCACGCTGCGGTCGTGGTTCCATAGGAGCGGGCCACCGTTGTCGCCGGAGAAGCGCGACAGGTCGATGTTCCGGATGTTGCTGTGGTCGAGGACTTCCCAGGCCACGCCGACGCCAGCGACAAAGCGCAGCACCTGATCGGTGGCGCTCGACACGGACATCTTGGCCGTGCGCGTCTTCACATCGATGCCGGGGAGGTGGACTTTCTGGGATCGGACCTTTGCTACTTGATCAGCCATTGGAGGCTCCAGGCGTGGGGGGTTTGGCAATCGCTTGGGCGGGGTTCTGTTCCAGCGTGTTCACGCTCTGGGGAGCACCCAGATCGCTCGGAGCCACATTGCTGCCCTTGGCAAAATCAAGGTCGATGTTGACTTTCAGGTCACGCTGATACGCTTGCTCGGTGGCAAGCTGCTCGAACACCCGGCGCCAGTTGCGCCCCTGAGTCCCGAGTTCCTCTGCGTGGGTGGACATGCCGGCGCGGATCGCCAGGATGGACGCCTTGATGTCGTTCTCCGGATCGACCCATTCCCAACTGCGGGCCCACCAATGCGGTTTGCAAGCGGCTTCCGCAGACAGCGGAACATTCAACTCCCCAGAAAGAACAGCCATCTGGATCCACGCCTCGAAGATGGGATCCATGCATTGTTTTGTGAACCACTTCTGGAGCTTCTTCCAGTTGTCCCGCTCGTTCAGCAGGGCCACGCGGGCGCTGCTGTAATTCGCCTGACTCACATCGCCCGTCAGGCTGTGGTAGGCGACCTGATTGCTCGCGGCGATGGCATGGAGGATGTTCTGGGTGAAGCCGCTAAGATGCGGATTCGGGTGCATGGTGGGCGGGAAGGTCGCCTTCTGACCGGGCGCCAGGCCGAGCCAGGAAACCTCTTCCGAAGTGATCTCCTGCGCGGTGTCGCGGGGATCTTCGCTGATGGCGTAATCATCGGGGGACTCGTTGTCTTCCCCGAAATCGCTCTCAATGACGCCGAACTGGTTCGCCCCGGCGATGGCCGAGGCCAGTTCCGCGTTCAGGAGCTGGCCCAGCATGTTGAGCATGGGCATCGAGGCCGTCATCCAGGGGATGCCCCGGACACCGCGGACTCGGTCCTCGCGGTAGACATGGATGACGTTCTTCGCGGGGATGAACTTCCGCACGACGCGAGCGGTGTAGTCCAGCGGATCCGCGCTCCACACCCAGTAGCCGAGGGGCTTGCCCCACTGATCATGGGTGATGCCCATCTGGGTCCGGACGCCATTCGCGTCAGGGAACTCCTCGTACAGCCAGTCCACCTGGGTGGCGTCGAGGATCTCCAAGGCGAAGCGGAAATCATTGGCGGGAAATCCCCGGTGCAGAACGATGAAGCACTCGCCATCCCGCGCCACTGACATCGCGATCTGCTGCTGGACCTCGATGAAAGACAGGCGACCGTCACAGGTGACTTCCTGGCACCACTTGTCCCACGCCTTTTCGATGGCCTTGTTCACATCGGCGCGGGGGCCCTTGTAGCCCTCCACCTTGCTCTCCAGCACCACGCCGTCCGTGCCGACGATGTGCGTCGAGCACAGCTCGATGTAGTTCCGGCCATAGCAGTTGTTCTGCGCCAGATCCCGGCTGTGCAAGCGCAGGGCCATGAGGTTCTGGTAGATTTCCCGGTTGTAGGCGCTGGGGAAGGAGCTGAAGGAATTGCTGCGCGTGAGATGCGCGGCAGCGAAATACCGCTCGTTGGCCGCCCGCATGGGCTTCTGCCAAGTCTCGGCGATTGCTTCCCTGGAGAGTTCAGTCACCTTGGGCACGAACAAGCTCCGGACCCGCTCCATGACGGCCATCATCCCCGCACCCGGTTGACATTGCCGAAGGGCAGAATGCCCCCCTTATGCGGCGACAAATGGATCGGGATGGCTCGGGCAGGCGGCCTGCCCCGTTCCCGTTTGATCGCGGCCTTCAGCCTGCTGCGAAGCTCGAACAGCTTCTCCAACTGGGGCATCTTAACGGTCATGCCACCGATGACATACTCGTCCATGATCGTGCCCGTCATGCGAGCGGTGATCCCCGCTTCGACGGCGGCCAGGTCGATCTCCATGGAGCTGCGACGGTCTACCGGAACCGTGGGGTCCGGAATCACCAGGATGTTGTCGTAGGCCAAGGTCAGCGTCTGGGGCCCAATGAGTCCAGCCGAAGTGGTCAGCCCGTTGGCCAGGGTGGCGCGGATGGTGAAGCGCACTCGCCCAGGGAGCAGCTTTTGGGACTGGGCCGCCGTCAGGGCGAAGTCGAAACTCCGGCCATCCACATCGGTCGTTCCCAGCACAGCCAGCGGGGTTTCAGCCGCCGAGGAGAAGTAGATGGTGGCTACCCAGCCGTCAGACGCCGGGTAATCAGGATGGAGATAGACCCACGCAGGACTATCCCCGCAAATGATCCTCGACGGACATGGAGTGTATTCCAAGGGTGGACCCTCTCCATGTCAGGGTCCGCCGATCACATTCGCTACTTCCGAATGCCGCTATTCCTTCCCGCCCGCTTCCGCCCATTTGGCGCCCTGGATCAGCTCCTCGTGGAAATCCAGGAGGAACTGGGCGGGATAGTAGGTGTAGGCCACCTTCTCGAAGCGCCGGTCCCCACGGAAGGAAATCCGATCCGGTTCCACCAGGAGTTCCGCGAAGGACCCGGCAGCCGCCATCACCTTGAGCGGGAAGGCTTTGTTGCCCCAGGTCCAGACTCGGGAAGGATTCTGCGCCACCATATCCACGAAGGTCTTGATGTCATCGTCGTGCATGTAGAGCTGGGCCAGCGCCGAGATGTCATCCGCCCAATCAGTCCTACGAGCTTTCCTGCGCCTCATCCCTGCCCCCGCTCGTTGAAGGCGACCCGCGCCTCGGTCATCCGCATCACTTCCCGCTGCGCCCATCGGGCCAGCGCAGGCTCACCCATCTCTGCGTAGGCGACGGCCATGATCTCGTAGGGGCCTTCCCAGAGAGCCCTCGGATCCTTGAAGGCCATCCGCCCACGATGAGTGCCCTTGACCGACCAGGAATAGACGCAGGCCAGCTTCGCCCAAGCTATGGCTGTATCCCAGCGTTTGAGGTAGACACACTGGACTGCTGCCATCCAGGGCAATTCAGCGTAGTCCGGACGACAAGCGAGCCCCGCCACCGAGAATTCGAGAGCCTGCTCATGGCGCCCCACTGCGCATGAAGCGTTGGCCATCCGGAACCATAGCCAGGCTTTCCAGCGTGGATCGCATTCGGAGTCCGGAAGCCCCAGGCCGATAGTGTATTCCGCCATGGCCCCCGCGTAATCGTGCATCGCCTCCTTCGTGTATCCAAAGAGATACCTCCATGTCAGATTGTCCGGTTCGTCTGCCACTTGGGCGGCCAAGCCCGCAAGCTGGGCCTCCGCGTCCTTCGCCTTTCGCTCTGGACTCTTGGGCAACTCGTGAAACCGAACCGCAGGCATCACCCTGGCCTGGGCCCCCGGCTTGGGGTGGTAGCCTTCGTGGACTCCCCGGCTGGCTACGAACTTCCCCGAGGCGGGCAATCGGATGATCAAGTCCTTGTCGTAGTTGCCCGTGTCTTCCCCGATACGGACGATCTCCACTTCGGGCGGAAGCGAGGCCAGCATGCTCCGGATGTCCGCCCCGTTGGTGAGGTAGCGAACATCCGTGTCGAGGATGACCGCCCAATCCCCCTCGGCGGCGGCCAGGGCGGCATTCCGCATCTCCGTGAAAGGGACGCTCCCGAGGGCAACGCTCCCGGCATAACGGTATTTTGAACCGGAGACGGCCTGCGCCACCTCCAGCGTGTCATCCCCACAGGCTCCAAACTGCCGGAGAGATCCGGGGTCATCTCCGGTGATCTCGTAGATCAGATGCTCGTCAGCCCAGGGGACGGACTTGAGTGCGTCGCCGATCACATCCCGGCGGGTCCGACTCGTAAGCGTGATCGATACAATCTTCATCACCACCCCATCAGAGGTTTCCGCCGGGGGAGATGTGGGCTTCGGGTCTGGGGTGGCCGCGCGGGGCGTCTGGGGGGCCTGGGGGGCTCGACAACAACCGGGGCGACGATCTCAGGCTCGGCCTCCTCGGGCGGATCCTGGGGCAACGATGGCTCATCTGGAGGCGGAGCGGAAGGACCGCCAATCGGGACTGCGTAGAAGGCAACCATCTCCTCGATTTCCCCCTTCCTCGGGTTGAACAACTCCAGCGCCGCCTCGCAGTAGACATGGCAGTCCAGGATCTCCTCCCGGGCGCCGTCCGAGATCGGCTCATAGCGGTGGGTCTTCGGATCCCGGCGGTTGGATAGGAGCTGGTCAAAGTAGGTCTGCTCGGTGTCCTTCGGGAACCATTGGTAGCCGCCCATCTCCGGATCAACGATCCGGATGCCGTCGTAGACCACATCCTTGATGCTGACGGTGTCGATGGTGTAGAGCCCCTTCACACGCTTGGCCTGGAGGCACCACTTCTGCTGACGGACGCTGGCCCCCTTCACCATGCTGATCCGGCCCCGCAGGCTGGGACGGTTGGCGAATGCCTTCACATGCTTCGAGTGGAAGCCCTCGTCGATGCAGATTTTTCGGATCTTCATTTTATGGCCAGCCTTGGTGATCCAGGTGTCGTTCAGAAACTTCTCCACCCGGTCCCACAACCCCACCATCATCGGGTTCCCGCCCACGACCTGGTGCTTGATCGTCCAGCGAACACCCTTGGCTCCGATGCCACGCACTACTACCTCGACGCGATCTCCCTGGACATCGATCCCGGCCACGAGCATGCCCACGCCCACCGGCACTTCGTCGGTCATGTAACCGGACACCCGGGCCCGCTTGAGCAGACCCTCGACCTTTTCCTCCTCGTGGAGCTTGTCGTTCCATGTTTCTCCCAGATACTCGTTGATGAAGGTCTTGAGCCCAGCGGGGCCCTTCGCTTTCTTCTCCAGGAACACCTTCACCAGATCGCTGAAGCTGATCCACGGGTTGTAGAGCGCGTTGAGGTGGTAGGACACGACCCCCGACTTGCCCTCCTTCTGCGGAACCCACAACCCTAGGTCAAGCATGTCCTTCTTGTGCCGGTCGAGGATGCTCCCCTGGCACTGGGCACAGACATAGCGGGCTGAGTCCGGGTCATCCTGATCCCACTTGATCTGCGGCCAGCGGAGATGATCCCGCGCCCCACAGTGGGGGCATGGCACCTCGTAGCGGCTCATGTTCCCCTGCTTGAATGCCGTCTCGATGGAACTGCCATCCCGGTTGCCGGGGGTGGATACCAGCAGATGCTTGTAGCGGCCAGGGTAGGTGGTGGTCCGGGTCTTCGCCAGCTCGATGGGATCTCCGAATTCTCCAGCTTCCTTCGCGATGTTCTCCACCTCGTCGAAGATGACGATGCGGGTGGTGCGTGCCTTCAGGCCGGAGGCGCTGTTACCACCTGTCAGGTAGATGTAACCACCTGGGAACACCTTCCTCTGGATCTCGTTGCCGCTCTCGCGGGGCCCGGCTTCCTTGATTTTCATTCGGATCGCAGGAGTGTTCGCGATCATTGGTGCCAGCTTCTCCTTGCTCCAGTTCTTCGCGTCACCGATGGTCGGATGGACGATGAGCATGGGCGCCGGATCCTGGTCGATGAAGTAGCCCACCGCGTTGTTCAGCAGTTCCGTCTTGCCCACCCGGGCGGAGCACATCATCACAATGGTGCGGACATTCGGATCCGACACCGCGTCCATGGGGCCCTTTAGGTAGGGCACCCGGTTGGTCTTCCACCTCCCTGGCTCGGAGGACTCTTCCGGGCCCAGGACGCGCTCACGGTCTGCCCACTCGGAAAGCGAGAGCACCGGGGGTGGAGGTAGGATCCTGCGCTGGACATCCTGAACAACATCTTGCGGGTTTCGCAACACACCTTGCACAAGTTCACTTCCTCGGGCTGACCGTGTATTCCAACGCAGCCCGCATAGCGTCTGCCACATTGAGATGGACGGTTTTGTGAATGGGTTCGTAGAACAACAATTTGACGGGGGTCTTCTGCCGGGACACAAGCGTGTAGAGAAGGCGCGTATTGGTGCTGGCCTCGTTACGGATTTTCTTTTTCAGTAGGGTGCCCCGCGTTCTGGACTGCCGACTTCCCCTGGCTCCAGAGGCCACGCGCTGCCAAATCTGAGGATCCCCGGGCTTACCTCCGGGGTTATCGATGGCGAAAGTGCGTTGCAGCCCCTGATTGTGCTGGGCGCCCCCTCTTGGCCCGATGCCCGTAAACCCGATGGCTAAGTTGAACTGATGAAGCGGATTTGCCGTGGTGATGATCTTGTTCTGAAAGACCTGGCTGTTGGGTATCCACTGATAGTCTTTCCCGTTATAGGGGAACCATTTGATGTGGTCTTCCCCCTTGACGAGCCGGATCAAATTCTTCGCCTTCGGGTCTATCTGGATGACGAGGTAACACTCGCTCGAAGTCGCAAAATGCGAAATCATAATGCGCTTCAGTTCGTAGGCTTCCCGCCTCAATTTGATGTCCGTGACCATCCCATACTGCACGACGAACTGCGCCTTCTTCCCGAGGTCATTGATCGCCTTCGACATGGCGAATGGAATCTGACGCTTCTTCAGGTCGAATGACCCAATCAGGTCCCCGCAATCCATCTTGAAGGAGAGTTGCATTATTTCTCCGCCAGAGCTTTCAGCAGTTGGTCAAAGCGTTCATGGAGACGAGCGATAGCCGGGGCGTAGTCGGTTTTCTTCACGAACTCCTGCTCGACATAGAGCTTGAATTTGTAGGAGTCCTCCTTGATGGCCGCCACCTCCTGCCGCCGCTCGTTGTTGCCCTGCTCCAGATCCTCGTGCATCTGGTCGAGCGTGTCCTGGAGATCCTTGAACTTGTTCTGGATGAAATACCGGAGCAGGCCCCCGAATCCCGCCAGCATCAGCAGGACCAGACCGCAGGCGAAGCCGAGGGCTTCCTGGATTCCAATGGCGTAGACAGTCGATTGACCGGGCATCATTTCCCCTTTTTCTGGTTGCGCTCGATCCGATCAAGCTGGGCCTTCACGTCTTTCTGAAACTTCGCGTCTGCTTCGTCAAAATGGGTCTGTATGGCGAGCACATCTGAATGGAGTGTGGTGTAGGACTCCTGCCAGTGATCACGGTCGGCGGTGATTCGCTCGATCCGATGCCGAGCCAGTGCCGACCGCCAGGAGAAGCCGAACCAGATCCCCCCGACGAAGAGGAGGATGTTCACCGCCATCTGGAGGATGAAGGCGCTGATGCCCTTCCACCAGGGGGCCTTCACCCGATTTTCACAATCCGCCTTCGCACAGTCCGCCATCACAGCTCCCTAAAACCTGATTCCCGCAGAGGCAATCGCCTCCAGGGTGTATTGACCGCCTGCGATCTGATGGCGGACCACGCTCATGCCCACCTGGACCGCGCCGAAAGACCGCTCCACATAGCCGCCAGCGGTGCCGCTGCTGCCGTAGAGGGCCCCTGCCCCCCACTTCGGCGCCAAGCTGGCAGCAGCCCGCAGCTTCGCGTTCTCGGCCTGACTAGCCATGGCCGACGCCTTCCAGGCTGCGGTGGCCGCCGTCTGGTCCTTGAGCTGCTGGTCCCGGTCGGCGATCCGCTGGAGATCCAGCCCATGCTGCGCGTCCTGCGCGTCGATCACTTTCTGGGCGGCGTCTACGGACGATTGCCCCGAATTGCTCGGCGTAATAGGCGCAATGGGGCCGGAAATCGGAGCAATCGTCCGTCGAGCGGCGAGAAGCTGCCGTTTGAGGTCCGCGATGGTGGCCGCCGCCTGGACCGCCTTGGCATCGTCCGACGCAGCAACAGTAGCGTCCGTTTTGATCGTTTCTTCGGCTTTCTTGCCCTCGTCGGCCTTCTTCACCGCGATAATGCCGGACCCGGCTGCCGCTTTCAGGTCCCGGTGCATCTCGTATCGCTTGACGAATAAAAATATCGCCAGGGCGATAGCCATGAGGATGACCGCCCAGTTCTCGAACTTCCGGATCTCAGCCATCAGGCACCGCCCGTCACGACAGGCAGCGTCACCGATCCCACCACATGCTTCCCGGTGCTCGTGACGCCCGTGAAGGTGAAGAGGTAGGTGGTGCCGTTGACGCCCGTGTTGGCCGTCTTCAGGCAGCTCACGACCGCTCCTGAGACGCTGCATAGGCCATTGGTGATAGCCGAGGGCGTGGGATCGATCCCGCTGAAGACCGTCACCACCACGGTGGCGCTGACGAGGGTCTGCCCGGTCTGGATGGGCATGGTCGCGGAAAGGGTGGGATCTTCGGTGGGGTCTACATTTGACCAGGTCTGGTAGGCAATCATGTCAGTGTCACCTTATAGATGCGTGCGGGAATGAGGGCTGAGTAGGAGCGGGCGGGGATGGCGACGCCGTAATTCCTCCACGCAATCGAAGCCGTGTAGGTTCTGCTGGGGATCGTGGCCGTGTAGGAGCGGGCCGGGATCGTCACGAGGAAGGCGGGATCCGCCGTCAGGTGGAAGAACACGATGACGGTGGGGACATTCCCGACCAGGGCCAGCGTGCCTGTGGTGGGCATCAGCGACACGGAAGGCGCATTGCCCGCCAGCGTGAGCGTGCCCGTGCCGGGAGTCAGGGAGATCGAGGGCTGGCCGCCGTTGAGCGCCAGGGGGCCCGTAGTGGGTTGGAAGCCTCGTAGGAGGGTTGGCGTCTGCCCCGCCAGCGAGAGGGTGCCCGTGGAGGGCGTCAGGCTCCGAGTGGGGTATTGCCCTGCTAGGGTGAGGGCACCCGTGGTAGGCGTCAGGCTGATGGACCCGGAGAGCGACGGAGTCTGACCCGCCAGGGTGATGGCGCCGGAGGTGGGCGACAGGGACAAGCTGGGAGATTGCCCAGCCAGCGTGACCGCGCCTGCCGCGGGGCCGACGCCATTGGTAATACTCGGGGTGAGACCCGCCAGGGAGATGGCGCCCGCCGTCGGCGTCAGGCCGAGGGTCTTGCTGGGCGTTTGGCCCGCCAGGGCGATGGTGCCCGTGGTCGGGGTCAGCGTGCTCGTGATGGTCGGCGTCTGGCCCGCTAGGGCGATGGTGCCCGTGGTGGGGACGATCTGCGCCCCGAGGGCCGGAGTCTGCCCGGCGAGCGTGATCGCTCCAGCGGTGGGCGTCAGCGAGATGCTTGGCGAATTGCCCGTGATCGTGAGCGCCCCGACGGTCGGCGTCAGGGTCATCAGGATCGTGGCCGCCAGGCCGAGCAGCGTCAGTGCCCCACCCGAAGGCGTCAGGACCAGGGCTTGGGACGGAGTCTGCCCCGCCAGGGAGATCGTGCCCGTCGTCGGGGTCAGGGTCATCGTGATGCTGGGCGTCTGACCGGACAGGGCGATGGCGCCAGCGGTGGGCGTGTAGGACCCGGTGGCTGTGATCGTGGGGTATTGCCCCGCGAGGGCAAGAGATCCCGCAGTCGGCGTCAGCGCGATGGACGGGGACTGCCCGGCCAGGGTGACGGAGGCTGCGGTGGGCGTCAACGCGATGGACGGAGACTGCCCGGCCAGGGTGACGGAGGCTGTGATGGGCGTCAGCGCGATGGACGGGGATTGGCCCGCGAGCGTGATCGTTCCGGTGGATGGGGTGAGCACCCCAGACGAAACACTCGGCGGAACTCCATTCATCGGAGCCGCGTTCATGGGGAAGCTGTTGAGCGCCCCACTCTTCGCTAGGGTGCCGGAGCCGGAGTAGAAGTAACTCCCACTGGCCGTCTGGCCGAGCGTGACTGCGCCGGAGCCGGTGTAGCTGTAGTCCGTGACGCTGACGGCAAAGGTGGTGGTTGGGATGAATCCCTGCCACGACCCGTCCCCGAGTGCCACCATGATCTTTCCGACACCAACAGATCCGGTCTGCGTGACATCAGGTGCGGTATAAGCCCCCGGTGTGAACGAACCTGGTGAGCACCATGCCGGGCTTATATAAAATTCTAATGCGGTGTTGCCAGAGCTATTATTTGTCAGCGGTGCGCATACGCCCCACCCTGCTGCACCGAGATCAACGACCGAGGCTTCCGATATGATAGTCGGGCCTATTGTGTAATTAGTGAACGCGCCTGTAGCAGTATCCAGAATCAGAAACCTTAGAACAGCGGTCCCATTATTGATGATATACCAAAAACCGCAAACGCCAGTTCCCTTTGCCACCGCCCACTGGATAGTATATTTAGCAGAATCATTCGGAATGGTAAATGCGCGGCCAATCTGACAAGTTGTGGTCGCGTCCGAATCTGTGACAGTGGTTGCGGTCTTGGTTGGCGACCCAACATTGTTGAAGAAGGTTGTTAGATCATCTGAATTTGTGAAAATATTCGTCCGACTACTCGCACTTAGCGTCTGGTCATAGACCGTGACGGCGGCTGAGGTCGTGGGGATGTAGGGGGAGCCCGAGGATGCCATCTCAAGCTGATGGCCCCAGACATAAATACCCGATGTACCGTTTCCCGTGAAGGGGCTGGCCCCGGCGAGATAGAGGCGAATGCAGTAAGCCCGGAGAGAGGTGTCAACTGGCGTCTGGGTGGTAGTAAGTTTGTACCAGCCGTTCGCCAAAGGTGTGGACGTTACAGGAATGCTGTTGTTGACAATGATCGCGTTAGTCGTGATGTCGATGACATTGGACCCAATCCCGCCGATCCATAGATTCATCTGCGTATAGCCGTTAGGCTTTACGAAAACAGTGTGCGTGTGCGGAACTAAAGAGGTCGCCGCGTACTGCTGGTACCACTGATGAGTTGCAGACGCCGCTGTCGGTGTGAATAGCGTTGCCGTGAAAGTCCCATCCGGAGCAAGCTGCGAATAGGTCGGCGTAACCGCCGAGGTTACCCACGCAGCGTTGCTTAGATCCTGCGAATACTTTAAGAGGTTCGTCCGCGCCGTGCCCTGCCAGCCTGGATCGGTGACGGTGACTGCGGTGGTGGTTGTGGGGATGTAGGGCAGTAATCCTACATTTCCTGCCGTAATCATCACCTTGGTGAAACCAAGGGTACCTGTTGCGGTGACATCAAAACTAGGGACGGACCCAGGCGTTAGCGATGAATACGCTGCTGGAGTGACCACAAGGAAGAAGGTAGTATTCCCAGTGCTGTTGTTCGCAGACGATGGGAATGACACCAACCAATCGGTTCCACGGTCAATGACGGTGGCTGTATTGAGAACTGCTTGGGTGATGTCATCCCAAATAGTGAAGCCGCCTGTTGCGGTATTTAGCGCAAAACGGATCTTGTGTGGAAGGGTGCCACCACTAAAACCAGCGGAGAAGATCGGAAGAGCGTCGT
>CAIXHJ010000105.1 GCA_903919165.1 uncultured Holophagaceae bacterium | reverse complement strand
GGCCCGAGCAGGCGTGGGGCATCTGCGCCTGGTGGATCACGATGTCGTCGGCCCCAGCAACCTCAACCGCCAGATCTTCGCCCTGCGCTCGACCCTCGGCCAGCCCAAGGCCGAGGTGGCAGCCGCCCGCGTGCGCGACATAAACCCGGACTGCGACGTGGATCCCCACGTTACATTCATCCACACAGATACCCTGCCGGAGCTGCTGACGCCCCGCCCCGACGTGATGATCGACGCCATCGATTCCATGACTTGCAAGGTGGCCCTCATGCGGACCGCCCACGAGCAGGGCATCCCCATCATCTCTGCCATGGGCGCGGGGGGACGCACGGACAGCAGCCAACTCCGCGTGGGTGACCTCAGCGAGACCCGCCTCTGCCCCCTGGCCGCCCGTGTGCGCAAGGAACTCCGGAAAGTTGGCATCACTCGGGGCATCCGCTGCGTCTACTCGCTGGAGCCTGCCGACAACAAGCGCCCCGCCAACCCCGTGGACCTCGAGCCCCACCGCGGACCCGGCCGTCAGCGCCGCCCCGTCGGCACCATCTCCTACATGCCCGCCATCGTGGGACTGAAGGTGACTGAGGAAGTCCTGAAGATGCTGCTTACTGTTCAGCCTGATTAGCTTGTCCTATCTCCGAAATCGCCACGCGATTTCGAAGCAGTTCACCGTCCCGCCGGCACATTGTATTCCCCGTAAGTCCCCCGGAAGTCCTCGATGCCGTCATCGGTGAGGTGCCAGATGCGGGTGGCCACTTCGTCGATGATGTCCTCGTCGTGGGTCACGAACAGGATCGTGCCCTCGTAGCGCTGCAGGGCGTCGTTGAGGGCGATGACCGCTTCCAGATCCAGGTGGTTGGTGGGTTCGTCCAGCACCAGGATGTTGGGCTTCTGCAGCATGAGCTTGCAGAACAGCAGGCGGCAAGACTCGCCGCCGCTGAGCACCTCCGTCATCTTGTTGCCTTCCTCGCCCCGGAAGAGCATCTGGCCCATGATGCCGCGGATCTGCTCCTTGGTGGCGTCGGGGTCGAACTGGTGCAACCAGGTGACCAGTTCGTAGCCCTTGGGGATGCTCTCGGCGAAGTCCTGCGAGAAGTAGCCCACGTTGGCCTCGTGGCCCCACTTCACTTCGCCGCCGTCAAGCTTCAGGCCCAGCTCCGTCACCTGCGGCGCGTTGGCCAGCAGGGCGTTCAGCAGGGTGGTCTTGCCGATGCCATTGCGACCCATGAGGGCCACCTTCTCGCCCCGCTGCACCATGGCCGAGAAGCCCCTGATGACCTCGAGGCGGCCCCTGTCCGTGTCGTAGCCCTTCCGGACGCCCTCGAACTCTAGCGCGTAGCGGCCGCCGGGCTTCGCCTGGTTGAACTTGATGAAGGGGCGCTGGATGTTGCTGCGGGCCAGGTCGCTGGGCTGGAGGCGCTCCACCTCCTTGCGGCGGCTGTTCACCTGGCTGCTGCGGGTGCCGGCGGCGAAGCGCTGGATGAACTCGTTCAGCTGGGCGATCTTCTTCTCGCGCTGGGCGTTGTCCGACTCGATGCGCGACCGCACCTGGATCTTGGCCATGACCATGTCGTCGTAACCGCCGGTGTACTGGATGATGGTCTGGTAGTCGATGTCGGCGATGTGGGAGCAGACGTTGTTCAGGAAGTGGCGGTCGTGGGAGATCACCACCACGGTGCCCTTGTAGCGGCTGAGAAACTCCTCCAGCCAATGAATGGAGTCCAGATCCAGGTGGTTGGTGGGCTCGTCCAGCAGCAGGGCCTGGGGATTCCCGAAGAGGGCCTGGGACAGCAGCACGCGCATTTTCTGGCCGCCCTGCAATTCGCCCATCTTCCGCCCGTGCAGGGCCTCGGGAATGCCCAGGCCGTCCAGCAGGACCGCCGCGTCGGCCTCGGCCGTGTAGCCGTCCTCGTCGGCCACGATGCCTTCCAGTTCGGCCACGCGCATGCCGTCCTCGTCGGTCATCTCGGCCTTCTCGTAGATGGCGTCCCGCTCTTGCAAAGCAGCCCACAGGCCCTTGTTGCCCATGATCACCGTGTCGATGACGCGGAACTCGTCGAAGGCGAACTGGTCCTGGCGCAGGATGCCCATCTTGCGGGGCCTGATCACGTTCCCCATCTGCTGCTCCAGTTCGCCGGACAGGATCTTCATGAACGTGGACTTCCCCGATCCGTTTGGTCCCGTCAGTCCGTAGCGGCGGCCCGGGTTGAAGGTGGTGGTGACATCCTCGAACAGGATCTTCGCGCCGTAGCGCATGGTGACGTTTTGTACTGCAAGCATGGAGACTCCCGAACCGGTTATTGTAACTCGGCTGGGCGGAATCTCCGAGGGGTGTTCTCTGCCTGCGTGCTCCAAACTGCACCCTACGGGCACCGCCTGGAGTTAGGCGGCTTTGCCGCCGAACAGATCTTTTCCTATCTGCAAAACGGCGCCCCCAGGGGCGCCGTTTTGTAGCCGTGCCGAACCCATCGACGGGACCAACACCCATCAGAAGGGGATGTCATCATCCGGGAAGGTGTTGTTGTTACCCGTTGGGCTGGGTGCGCCGTGGTCCTCGAAGTCCTGGGAACCTCCGCCCGAGGCCTTGCCGCCGTAGCCGCCGGAATCGCGGTTGCTGTCTTCCATGCGGCCCAGCATGACGAAGTTGTCGCAGCGGATGTCGCAGGCGGTCTTCTTGACGCCGTCCTGACCCGTGTACTCGCGGTACTGGATGCGGCCCTCGATCATCACCTGCTTGCCCTTTCGCAGGTATTTCTCCGCGATCTCGGCCTGCTTGCCCCAGACCACGATGTTGTGCCATTCCGTCTTGCTCTGTTTCTCGCCCGACTGGTTCTTCCAGGTCTCCGTGGTGGCCACGGAGAAACGGGCGACGCTCTGGCCCGAAGGCGTGGCCTTCAGCTCGGGATCGCGCCCAAGGTTGCCGATGAGCAGTACTTTGTTCAAGGATCCGGACATGACGTCCTCCTTTTTGTTAGGGCGGAGCTCTCCGCCTCACCGTCGACTCAGACCATCTGAGGGGGTGGTAGGGTGATGAGGTTTGCGCTGAGGGAAGGCCATGTCAAGCGGCAAGTCAAATCTCCTGGTGAGCTGTAAAAACAAGTCCGGTGCCGAGAAGCATTACCTGCCGGCCCTTAAGGCTGCTGGCTGGACAGGGACCATTCAGGTGGTGGCACCCGGGGACCCCAGCCCGGATCTGACGAAGGTCGCCGGAATGCTGCTCACCGGTGGCCATGACATCCATCCCAGCCACTGGGATGCCCTTGAACCCGTGCATCCGGAAGCCGAGGTGGATGCGGACCGTGACTTGTTCGAAATTCCTCTCATTCGCGCCGCATGGGATAACAACCTTCCCATCCTCGGCATCTGTCGCGGCGAGCAGATCCTGAACGTGGCCCTGGGCGGCAGCCTGATCCAGAATGTGCCTGACCACTACGGCTGCGAGTCCGAGCGGCACCAGCACGGCACGCCGGATGTGGCGGACATGCACCACCGCGTGCAGCTGGCACCGGGCTCGCGCCTGCGATCCCTGTTGGGCGAGGACGTCTTCCTCGTCAACAGCCGCCACCATCAGTCCGTCAAACGCGTGGCACCCTCTCTCGTGGCGGTCGGCTGGCACCTGGATACGGTGCATCCCGACACGGGCCCGATCATCGAGGCCGTGGAGGCCGCCGATCCGAGCCGCTGGGTTTTCGGCGTCCAGTGGCATCCCGAGAACCTCGTCACCCTCAAAGGCCCAGCCGGGGACGCTGCACGGGATCTTTTCGCCGCCTTTGTGAATGCCGTTCAGCCACCATCCAACGGATAGACCGACTTGGGCTGCATCCCGTTCATGAACGCCTGTTGAAACCGCAGATGTCGCAGATTCCGCAGATGAAAGCCTAGCTGCTTGAGTTTGTCTGCGCCATCTGCGCCATCTGCGGTTG
>CAIXHJ010000104.1 GCA_903919165.1 uncultured Holophagaceae bacterium | reverse complement strand
GCCGAGGCGAAGGAGGGCGACCTTGTCCTAATCATGGGCGCACGGGATCCGTCGCTGGCGGATTTGGCGAAGACCATCCTGGAGGCGCTTTCTTCCCATGGAAAGGGTTGAGTCTTCAACCGCAACCTCCATCTCGCGGTACCCTCTGGGCATGGAACCCACCACCCTCCGCGCTGTCCTGGCCGCGCTCCGCAAACCGGAGACAGGCTGCCCCTGGGACTTGAAGCAGGACCATCGGAGCCTGGCCCGCTACCTGCGCGAAGAGGCGGCCGAGGTGCTGGAGGCACTGGCGGCCCACCGGCCCGGTGACGCGGATGCGGAGGCCCATCTCTGCGAGGAGCTGGGCGACCTCTGGCTGCAGATCGCCTTCCACGCCCAGCTGGCCGCCGATCGCGGCGCCTGGGATATCCACCAGGTGGAACGGGTCGTGGTGGAAAAGCTGGTGCGGCGGCATCCGCACGTGTTCGCCGAGGTCGCCGTGGAGGGCGCGGAAGAGGTGCTCACCAACTGGGCCGCCATCAAGCGCGAGGAGAAGGGGCTGGCGGCGGAGGTCGAGCCCCGGCTGCTGGATGGCATTCCCGCCACGTTATCACCCATGGACGAGGCCCTGGAGATCGGCCGCCGCTGCGCCAAGGCGGGGTTCGAATGGCCGCACCTCGAAGGCGTCCTCGACAAAGTGAAGGAGGAGGTGGCCGAGCTGCAGGCCGAATCCGATCCTGTTCGCGTGGAGGAAGAATTCGGCGATGTGCTCTTCAGCCTCATGCAGTGGGCGCGGAAGAAGGGCGTGGATCCGGACGCCGCGTTGCGGCGCCAGATGATCCGGTTCAAGGGCCGCTTCACGGCAGTGGAGGACGATGCCCGCGCCCACGGTGGCTGGGAGCATCGCACCCTCGACGAGATGGAGGCGGTCTGGCAGGCCGCGAAGAAGAAAGGTGGGAAGTGATGGCTCTCTTGCTGCTCTCCCGTCCCGGGACCCCCCCGCCGCCCTGGCTCCTCCTGCTGATCCCCGTGGTGTTCCTGGGCGTCACGTGGCTCACCAACCACTTGCTGGGGATCGATGCCATGTACCAGGACTGGCCGGCCGACCCGAAGGATCCCATCGAACGGAATCTCGGCTGGCAGCAGGTCGAATTCGGCACGTTCAGGGGCCACTGCCCCCTGTCGGTCAAGTTCGGGAAGCGTTGCCTGCACCTCAAACAACCTTTCCCCTTCCAGCCCATGTACTGGAAAGGACCCGCCTCGATCCCCTGGAGCGACGTGCTCCTTGAGAAGAAACCCAAGGACAGCTGGTGGGCCATCCTCAGCGCCGCCGAGTTCCGGCTGGGTCATTCGGGGCGCCTGATTCGCCTGAGGGGCAAGGCCGCAAGAGCGCTCATGGCGCGGGTGCAGGAGATCCAGGGTCCGCGGATACCTGGTGCCGAGCCGCCAGTCGTGAGGCCGCCCATCGTGGGACCCGGCGCCATCCGACCGAAATAGTCAAACCGCGTCGGCGACAGCCCGGCCCATGTCCGCAGTGCTGGCGGTTCCACCCATGTCGGGTGTGCGCAGGCCGCTGGCCAGCACCTTCTCGATGGCGGCCATGACGGAGGCGCCGGCCTCGGGGCAGCCCAGGTGGTCCAGCATCATGGCCCCGGCCCAGATCTGGCCGATGGGGTTGGCGATGCCCTTGCCGTAGATATCCGGCGCCGAGCCGTGGACGGGCTCGAACATGGAGGGGAACTCCCGCTCGGGATTCAGGTTGGCGCTGGGGGCAATGGCGATGGTGCCAGTGCAGGCGGGGCCGAGATCCGAGAGGATGTCCCCGAAGAGGTTCGAGCCCACCACCACATCGAACCAGTGCGGATTGCGCACGAACTGGGCGCAGAGGATGTCGACGTGGAACTGGTCCACTTTTACGTCGGGATAGTCCGCGGACATGGCCTTCACCCGTTCGTCCCAGTAGGGCATGGTGATGGCGATGCCGTTGGACTTGGTGGCCGAGGTGAGGTGTTTCTTGGGCCGCGACCGCGCGATGTCGAAAGCCACCTTCAGGATGCGGTCCACGCCCTGTCGCGTGAACACGCTCTGCTGCACGGCCATCTCCTGGTCGGTGCCCTCATAGAGGCGCCCGCCGATGCTGGAGTACTCGCCCTCGTTGTTCTCGCGTACCACGATGAAGTCGATGTCGCCCGGGGCCCGGCCCGCGAGCGGGCAGGGCACGCCAGGCATGAGCTTCACGGGACGCAGGTTGGCGTACTGGCGGAAGCCCCGGCGGATGGGGATGAGCAGGCCCCAGAGCGAGATGTGGTCCGGCACCCCGGGGAAGCCCACGGCCCCGAGGAAGATGGCGTCGTGGTGGCGGATCCGTGCGAGGCCGTCCTCAGGCATCATGCGGTGGTGCTCTAGGAAGTACTCGCAGCTCCAGGGGAACCCGTCCCAGTAGAAGTGCAGGCCGTGCTTCGTCGCCGCGGCCTCCAACACGCGAATTCCCTCGGGCACCACCTCCTTGCCAATGCCATCGCCCGGGATGACCGCGATCCTGAAGTCCCGCATGAAGCCTCCTCAGAAGAAACCTGTCCGACTGCGGGTGCCGAAAGGCATGGAAACCGCCGGGGGAGTAAGATCGATCTTCACAATATCTGACTGACGGGTAAACTACGCACCGAAAACCTATTCATGGAGGCTCCCCATGAGCCACACTTCCGTTCCCGATACGGCCCCGACCGGAGGGCTGCCCGGTTGGCAGGGCGCCAAACCCGGTTCCGCCATCGCCACCGTGGTTCTCGGCCTGCTGCTGTACTTCGGGTTGCCGAGGCTGGTGCAGGTCCCTGACGCCAAGCTGTTCACCGGGCAGCCGGTCGCGGCGAGGCCAGCGTCGGCGGCACCCGCCAAGCCTGCGCCAAAGCCGGAGGTCAAGCCCACTGCTCCAGTCGCACAGATCACGACCCCTACACCCTTGAAGCCCCTGACCAGGATGCAAGTGGAGGCCAAAACCAAGGCCGAAGCGGAAACCAGGGCCAAGGCCGAATCCGAGGCGAAAGCGAAGGCGGAAGCCGACGCGAAGGTGAAGACCGAGGCGGAGACCAGGGCCAAGACTGAAGCCGAAACCAGGCGGAAGGCGGATTGGGAGAAGAGCCTGCACCTCTTCGCCATCTTTGTCACCACGATCGTGGGCATCATCCTGAAGGCCCTGCCCATGGGTGCGGTGGCCATCATAGGCATCGCGGTCACGGCCCTCTCCGGCACCCTCAGCATCGCGGATTCCATGAGCGGTTTCTCCGACGTGGTGATCTGGCTCATCGTGCTGGCCTTCTTCATTTCGCGGGGCTTCATCAAGACCGGTCTCGGCGCCCGCATCGCCTACACGTTCATGGCGCTGCTCGGCAAGCGCACCTTGGGTCTCGCCTATGGCCTGGCGGCTACGGACCTGGTGCTTTCACCGGCCATCCCCAGCAACACGGCCCGTGGCGGGGGCATCGTCATGCCCATCATGGCCTCTTTGGCCCGGGCCTACGGCAGCCATCCCGGAGATGCCAGCTCGCGGAAGATGGGATCCTTCCTGACCCTCACGGCCTACCAGGTGAACTGCATCACCAGCGCCATGTTCCTCACCGCCATGGCCGCCAATCCACTAGCCCAGAAGCTGGCGGGGGATCTGAAGGTGACCATCACCTGGGGCGGCTGGGCCCTCGCGGCCCTGGTGCCGGGGTTGGTGGCGCTCATCGTGGTGCCCTTCCTGATCTACCGGCTCCACCGTCCGGAGATCACCGAAACGCCGGAAGCCGTGGAGATGGCGAAGGGACACTTGCGCGACCTCGGCCCCATCAAGCGCCAGGAGTGGGCGATGTTCGGGGTCTTCGTGATGCTGCTGGTGCTCTGGATCTTCGCCAAACAGTTGGGCGACCTCAATCCCACCACTTCCGCTCTGGCGGGTCTGGCCGTGTTGCTGCTGACCGGTGTCCTCACCTGGGACGACATCAAGGCCGAGACCGGTGCCTGGGACACGCTGGTGTGGTTCGCGGCCCTGGTGATGATGGCCAGCTTCCTCAACAAGCTGGGCATGGTGCCCTGGTTCAGCAAGTCCATGGGCGGCATGGTGGCCGGCAAGGGCTGGATCGTGGCCTTCCTGGTACTGGCGCTGGTCTATTTCTACAGCCACTACTTCTTCGCCAGCAACACGGCCCACGTGGCCTCCATGTACGCGGCCTTCCTCGGCGTATCCATCGTTGCCGGGGCGCCCCCGGTGCTGGCGGCTTTGGTGCTGGCCTTCTTCAGCAACCTCTTCGCGGGCATGACCCACTACGGGACCGGTCCCGCGCCGGTGCTCTTCGGCACGGGCTATGTGGAACTCGGCACCTGGTGGCGTCTGGGGTTGCTGGTCAGCCTCGTGAACATCGTCATCTGGGTGGGTCTGGGCGGCCTCTGGTGGAAGGTGCTGGGCCTCTGGTAGCGCTTCATCGAAACCGATATCCACCACCCGAGCGACGAGGGACTCGTCCAGGTCCCGCTCCGCGGAGGAGGCGGTAGGATGGCGGGACCTGGACGATGCCCGTGAACCCCCTTCCATTCCATCTCGTGACCCTGTCCCACCCCGAGTGGGAAGCGGCCCTGGCCTGTGCCCAGCGGCTGGGAGAGGATGCCCTTCCCGAACTGCGGCTCGATCTGTTTCCGGAGTTGGATCCGGAGGCCCTGGTGGACGCCCTCAAGCGGCGCTGCCTGGTGACCTGCCGCCGCGTGTCCGAGGGCGGGCGCTGGCCCGATGAGGACGAGGCGGGTCGCCTCGCCCACCTGATCCGCGCGCTCAAGGGCAAGCCCGCCTGGGTGGATCTGGAGTGGGACCTGCCCATCCCTCCGGCGATTCAGGCAGCCCGGACCCATGTGCGGCTCCTGCGGTCGATCCACGTGGCACCCGGTGTCTTCGACCTTGAGGCGCGGCTCTGCGACCTGCCTCCTGGCGAAGCCTTCAAATGGGTGGGGTGGGCCGGGCGCCTGGGCGACAACGGGCGGCTCCGGAAGCCCTTGGGCTGGGCCCGGGACCGCGACATCCGACTCTCTGCCTTTCTCATGGGTCCCAAGGGCCTCCCCAGCCGGGCCATGCAGGCGGCCTGGGGTGGGGCCTTCACCTACGCGGCGCCGGATGACGGTCCACCCGCCGCGCCGGGCCAGCTGCCGCTCGCGACCCTGCGTGCGTGGCGCGCGGCGAAGCTCCATCCGGGGTGTGGCCTCTGTGGCGTCATCGGTGATCCGGTCCTGCATTCACGCGGGCCGGCCTTCCACAATCCACGCCTGCAACACGCCTGCAAGGACCTGGTCTATATGCCCCTTCTGTGCGGCGATGCGGGGGAAGCGGCGGAGGCCATGGATGCCCTTGGCATTCTGGGCCTGAGCCTCACGGCTCCTCTGAAGCTTTCGCTTCCGGAGGCACTTGGATTGAAGGGGCCCCTCAACACACTTTGGCGGAGAAAGACCGGTGATCCCTGGCAGGGGGCGAACACGGATGCGGAGGCCTTCGGACAGGCTCTGTCGAATCTGGAACCGGGTCCCGTCCTGTTGCTGGGGGAGGGCGGCGTGGCTCGCACCAGCCGTATTGTGCTGGAGGAATCTGGACGGTCTGTCCTGCAGGTCTCCCGGCGCTCCCCTTCCGCGGTGGAAGCGGTGGCTGCCATCGCCCCGATGGGTATCGTCCAGGCCACCAGCCTGGGCATGTCCGCCGGTGATCCGTTGCCATTTCCCGGACTGCTGGAAGCAGCCAAGCCCAGTTCCCACTGGGCTGTGGAATGGATCTACAAAGAGGACACGGCCTTCTCCCTCTGGGCCCGGAAAACGGGCCTTCACCTGGTAGAAGGAGCGACCCTCTTCGAGGCCCAGGCCGAGGCGCAGAGCCGGATGTTCATTGAAGGGTGTGGCGGCATCAACTGACTGCCGGATGGTGCTAGTTTCTTCCCATGGATCTCCTGCTGGTCGAGGACAAGGACAGCTTCCGCCGCCTGCTGAGCCAGGCGCTGGAGGGAACGGTCTGGAAGGTGCGGGCCGTCGCCGATCCGCAGGAGGCCTTGCGGGCCATGGAGGCGCAGTCCTTCCATGTCCTGGTCACGGATCTGCGGCTGCCCGGCATCAGCGGGCTGGAGCTGATCCGCCGGGCCCGGCGGCTGAATCCGAGGTTGCGCGTGGTGCTGATGTCGGCCTTTGGCGAACCCAAGGACATCGTGGAGGCCATGCGACTGGGCGCGGACGATTTTCTCCCCAAGCCCTTCGACCTGGATGCCTTCCTGGCCCTACTCGATCGGCTCAGGGCGCTGGTTGGCGCGCCACCACCGGATCCGGCCGAACCCTGGGTCGCTCACAGTCCGGCCATGCAGACCCTGGAATCGGAGCTCCGCCAGGCAGCCTCCTCCTCGCTTTCCGTGGTGTTCCGGGGCGAGCGTGGATCCGGGCGCGAGCGTTGTGCCCGGCGCCTTCATGTGCTCCGCCACCCGGCAGCACCCTACCTGACGCTGCCGGCGTCAACCTTGGGACCTGAGGGACCCGATCCGCGGATGCTGCAGCTGCTGGAGGGCGGGAGCCTCTTCCTGGCCGGACTGGAGCATCTGTCCGCCGCGGCTTCCGATGCCCTGGCCCGGGCCATGGACAGCGAACCGGGACGCCACCTCGCCTGGATCGGCGGCGTGGATCCCCAGGGAATCCTGGCACCCGATGTCGCCCAGCGCCTGGGTTCCCTGGAATTGCGAGTGCCTCCGCTGAGAGAACGGCGGGAGGATCTCCTGGCCCTCGCCCGCCAGCTGCTGGATCAGGGCGCGAAGCGGGAGGGCCGTCCCGCCCCATGGCTGGAGAGGACCGCGGAGCGGCAGTTGCTGAACCACGATTGGCCCGGGAACGTTCGCGAGTTGGAAGTGCTGGTGGGCCGGACCCTCCTGTTCTCCGAAGGACACGCCATCCGGACCTTTCCGGATCTGGGCCTGGGTTTGGAGACGCCCCTGTTCCTGCCCTGGCCTAAGGCCGGCGGCCTGGATGGGATGCTGAAGGCCGTGACCCGGACCGCCGAGGCCCAGCTGCTGCGACGGGCCTTGACAGGAGCCGCCGGAGATCTGCCCCGGGCCGCCGAGGGCCTGGAATTGACCGTGCGGACCCTGGCTCAGCGCTTGCGGGACCATGGCATTCCTCTGGAAGATAGAGGCTCGATAGATGGAGAGGGTTCTCTCCCGCGGAAGACACCATGACCCAGGTTCCACCTGCCCTCGCCCCCCCGGTCCTCGGTCCAGAGAGGATCCGTCTGGCCGCGCAGTCCGGACTGGCGGCGCTCCAATCCGTGGTGGTGGGCAAAGAAGCTCAGGTCCGGCGGGCCTTCGCGGCCATGCTGGCGGGCGGCCACGTGCTGCTGGAGGATCTGCCGGGTGTGGGGAAAACCACCCTGGCCAAGGGACTCTCCCGCATTCTTGGCGGCACTTTCCAGCGTGTGCAGGGCACCAATGATCTGTTGCCCTCCGATCTGCTCGGCGTCCATCTCTGGGACGCGAAGGAACAGGGCTTCCGCTTCCAGCCCGGTCCCGTGTTCTGCCATGTGCTGCTGCTCGATGAGCTGAACCGGATCGGCCCCAAGACCCAGAGCGCCATGCTCGAGGCGATGGTGGAGGGGCAGGTCACCCTGGATCGCAGCACCCACAAGCTTCCCGAGCCCTTCTTCGTCATCGCGACCCAGAATCCCATGGATCACGCCGGGACCTTCCCCTTGCCCGAAAGCCAGCTGGACCGCTTCTCCTGCACCATCCACCTGGGCTATCCGGACCGCGCGGCAGAACGCCGCATCCTCACCGGTGAAGCGGGTTCCGAGCGGCTGGACACCCTTTCCCCGGTGCTGGATCTGGAGGGGTGGCGCGAGGCCCGCGGGGCGGTGCGAAGCGTGAAAATCGCCGATTCCGTGCTGGATTACGTCGAACGGATGGTGGAGCGCATCCGCGCCGGAGGAGGATTCTGCTCCACCCGCGCCGCCAAGCATTGGCTGGGGCTCGCCCAGGCCGAGGCCTGGCTCGAAGGACGGGACTTCATCACGCCGGACGACCTGCAGCGCACCCTCACGGATACCATGGCCCACCGCGGAAGCCTGGATGACCGCCGCCTCAACCGCGGCGAGAGGCGCGAACACCTGGCCCGACTGCTGAAGGAACTGCCGGTGGGATGGGCCGGATGACTGAGGCATTATCCGTCGGCCAGTTGATCCAGAAGGCCCGGGAAGCCAGGGGCCTCACCCGGGAAGCGCTTGCCAAGGAACTCAAGCTCCCCCTGCGCCAACTCGAAGCCATTGAGAGGGACGACTGGGTAGCCCTTCCACCGGGACGCCCGCGGCCCTTGGCCCGCCAATTGGCCACACGGCTGGAGGTGGACCTCGAATACCACACCGGGGCCTTCCAGATCGTGCCCGGCGTGCAGGAACTGGATCCCCCCGATCCCCGTCAGGAGCTGCTGGAACGGGTGGTGATGGCCCTGCTGACGGCGGCCTCCGTGCTGGTGGTCCTGTGGCTGGTGGTGCCGGGGCCCCGCCTGGGTCGGAAGCCGCCGCCGAACCTCCTGGCGGCCCTCAGCAAACCCACGTTGCCACCGCCTCCCGTGGCGTCCTCTTCGCCCTTTCCAGTGCTGGGGGAGCTCCTGCCTGAAGCGCCCCTGAATGAGCAGGGCGCCCTGGTGAGCCTGCGGGCCGTGGATACCTGCAATGTCCGCATCGAACCCGCGACAGGCCTCGGCGGGCAGCCCCAGTCGCGTACCCTTCACGTCTCGGAGCCCTGGCGGCTCCGGGTGCTGGGATCCTTCACGCTCCTGCTTGACAATGCCGGGGTGGTCAACGTGGAAGTGGCGGGCCGGCGCATTCCCCATGGGCAGAGTGTCGGAGAGCCCTGGACTGGCCGGTTCGATGAGAAAGGGCGCTGGCTGAGGCCCGCGCTCCCTGAACTTCCCGAAGGACCACCCGTGCCCGATGATGACGAAGATGGATCCCGGCCATGAGCATGCATCCCATCGTCGAACGGTTCCTCCAGGGAGGGTTGCCTGAGCCCATGGTCATGGCCCTGGTCGGGGGCAGCCTTCCGGTGCCGACCCTGGACCTGCTCTTCGCCCTGGCCCACGTCGGGTTGAAAGACACGCCCTACACCAAGCGGGCCCTCGACTT
>CAIXHJ010000103.1 GCA_903919165.1 uncultured Holophagaceae bacterium | reverse complement strand
TCAAGGTCTTGCGAGATCCCCAGATCCGACACTTGGATATTCGATGGTGACCCCCTGGACAAGACAAGGGCCGGGCTTGCCACGGCACTCGGAGAAACGACTTAGGGCTGCTTCTTCCGACCTGACCCGGTTCATCGCACCCCGATGCATGGGGCCCGGCTTGAATCCAGCCTAACCGGGATCGGAACTTGAGCGCCAACGCGAGGCCTTTGCGCGGGCGGACACCATGATGAAAGTCCCCGATTTCCAGGTGGTTCTCAGATGAAGGGAAATCCGCTCATCAGCCCTTGACACCCCAACATCTTGGGGCCATCCTTCTCTTCCGGCACAACCCCTAGAGGCAAGCTAACAGCCCCTACCTCCCCGGGGGGTACTTTGTACGCCCTGTGGTAAGGCCGTATTTTTTGAACAGTCCCTCCCACCCCTTGCCCAGGACAGTCACATGAAGATCGCCCGCCACTTCACGAAGGCAGGTCACGATCCGCTGGAAGGGATCCCCTTCGTTCCGCGGACCAGCCGCATTTCCAAGCTCGACGGCACGGTGGTCTTCGAGGCGAAGGACGTGATGGTGCCGGAGACCTGGTCCCAGGTGGCCGTGGACATCCTGGCGCAGAAATACTTCCGCCGGAAGGGGATCGATGCCCAGAACAGCGGTGAGAAGGATGCCCGGCAGGTGTTCCACCGCATGGCGGGCTGCTGGCGGCATTGGGGCGACACCCACGGATATTTCGAGACTCCCGAGGACGCCCAGGCCTTCTACGACGAGCTCACCTACATGCTCGCCAACCAGATGTGCGCCCCCAACTCGCCCCAGTGGTTCAACACGGGCCTCCATTACGCCTACGGCATCAGCGGACCGGCCCAGGGCCACAGCTACGTGGATCCCGCCACCGGCGAGATGCAGCGGTCCACCTCGGCCTACGAGCGTCCCCAACCCCACGCCTGCTTCATCCAGAGCGTGGCCGACGACCTGGTGAACCAGGGCGGCATCATGGACCTGTGGACCCGCGAGGCCCGCATCTTCAAGTACGGCTCCGGCACCGGCACCAACTTCTCCAAGGTGCGCGGCTCCGAAGAACCCCTGTCTGGCGGCGGGCGCAGTTCTGGCCTCATGAGCTTCCTGGCAGTGGGGGACCGGGCCGCCGGTGCCATCAAGAGCGGCGGCACCACGCGCCGGGCCGCCAAGATGGTCTGCCTCGACCTGGACCACCCCGACATCGAGGCCTTCATCGACTGGAAGGTGACCGAGGAGCGCAAGGTCGCCATGCTGGCCGCGGGCAGCGCCGTGGTGCGCCGCCACTGGGACGCCATCTGCAAGACCGTGGAGGGCTCCACCAGCAGGGACGCCGATCCCAAGACCAACGAGGGGCTCCGCAAGGCCCTGGCCCGCGCCAAGCGCGAGGGCGTGCCCCCCGCCTTCCTGACCCAGTGCCTGGGCCGACTGGCCGAGGGCGATTTCTCCCGGGATCTGGCGGGCTACGACACCTCCTGGGATGGCGAAGGCTACCTCACCGTGGGCGGGATGAACTCCAACAACTCCGTGCGCGTGCCCGATTCCTTCATGCGCGCCCTGGAGATGGACGGCGACTGGGACCTCAAGCGCCGCATCGACGGCAGGACCAGCAAGACGCTGCGGGCCAGGGATCTCTGGGAGAAGGTGAACCGCGCCGCCTGGGCCTGCGCCGATCCCGGCATCCAGTTCAACACCACCATCAACGACTGGCACACTTGCCCCGCGGATGGCCCTATCAACGCGAGCAACCCCTGCTCCGAGTACATGTTCCTCGACGACACGGCCTGCAACCTGGCGTCCCTGAACCTGTGCACCTTCCTCACGGAGGACGGCGGCTTCGACCTGGTGGGCTACCGCCACGCCATCCGCCTCTGGACCGTGGTGCTCGAGATCAGCGTCCTCATGGCCCAGTTCCCCAGCGAAGCCATCGCGCAGCTCAGCCATGACTTCCGCACCCTGGGCCTGGGCTACGCCAACCTCGGCGCCATGCTCATGCGCATGGGCATCCCCTACGACAGCGTGGAGGGCACCCAGTGGTGCGCCGCCCGGACGGGCATCCTCACGGGCGACGCCTACGCCGCCAGCGCCGAAATGGCGCGGGAACTGGGCC